>NZ_JBFROH010000017.1:0-78072 GCF_041471425.1 Vibrio sp. 10N.261.52.C2
CTGAGCTAAGGACGCACGGTGTTCATTCATTAAGAATGAAGTTGTGAAATATATCACATTCTTCTTGCTACGAAGAAAAAAAAAGGCCATCGGCCTGTAATGAATGGCGGTGAGGGAGGGATTCGAACCCTCGATGCAGCTACAAACCACATACTCCCTTAGCAGGGGAGCGCCTTCGGCCACTCGGCCACCTCACCTAATTCATTATTCTCAAATCACTTACAAGTAAGAGAAGAGAGAATGGCGCGTCCTGGAGGATTCGAACCTCCGACCGCCTGGTTCGTAGCCAGGTACTCTATCCAGCTGAGCTAAGGACGCACATTTACATTGTCTAAATTGCTAATTTTAGACTCGCAAGAAATGGCGGTGAGGGAGGGATTCGAACCCTCGATGCAGCTACAAACCACATACTCCCTTAGCAGGGGAGCGCCTTCGGCCTCTCGGCCACCTCACCGTCTTGCGGAGGCACATATTACGTTTTACCGAAAATATGTCAAACACTTTATTGAAAAAAATTGGACAAAAACACTCAACCGTTTGCTATTTAATCAAAGCGCTTGCAAATTGAACTTATAAGATTCAAATCGCGCTTTTTCCCTTAAAAATTAAGGTGAAAGATTGGCAATAATAAACAGCCGAAAACAATTATCTAATTTCTCCAGCAGCAAGTGCTACCGCTGATGGCACAATACTACGGGATGCGTATTTTCGCCATAGGGGAAGCGAATAAATCTTGAGTTTTGCCAAACAAAATACAGAGCAACAGTTCTGTTCAACCTTGTCTGTATCTCGCAGCATCACAAAGCATTCACTTCACCACTTTGAGACCGATCCGTTATCCAACCCATCTATGTCCCAATCAGTGTTTCGGTTCCCCAAGATCAAAAAAGGCTAGCAACAATGCTAGCCTCTTCTCTACGCAAAAGTATTAGTAGTTGCCAGATGCAACGTTACCATTACCTTTTTCAGCTTGAATGCGCATGTAGATCTCTTCACGGTGAACAGATACTTCTTTAGGTGCGTTAACACCGATACGTACTTGGTTACCTTTAACGCCTAGTACAGTAACTGTTACTTCATCACCAATCATCAGTGTTTCGCCAACGCGGCGAGTCAAAATTAGCATTCTTTGCTCCTTGAGTAATCTCTAAATTTATCTAGCTACGAGAGCATTATCCAACAAAAGTTATATTTTCGTAAACTATCGATTGAGTTTATTTAACCAAAATGCACTTCTTTTTTAGGATAACCCTGTGTTTCACGCGCTACGATGTATGCATTGTGTAATATGTTAGCAGCCATATCGACTTGCGTTGGTGATATCACCAAAGTTAAAGACTGCTGCTGCAATAAGTGATGCTGTACATCAATTTCGCCTTCAGACAACAATCCATGTGAACTGACCACAATTTCTTGTGTTCGGCTTCCTACCACAGTTAACAAACTAACCTGTTCACTATTACGGATTTTCTCAGCAAAAACTAGTTTTAATTTGGCACTTATGTCTTGTTTAATAATGAGTGCTGCCCGTTCTGTTTCCTCGATCACACTACAGACTTCGATCCCCAACAGTTGGCAATGTGAAATGAAAGACGGTAAATCTTCATTCAAACACTCGATACGCACCATATCTCTTTGGATGGCGATGCCAGCAATATCATTCAAACACTGATTACCCGCGATCAATGTGCCCTCGCCTTGTTCAAAGCTTGAAAGCACTCGCAATGACACGTTGTGCTGCCATGCATACTGAACACAAGGAAGGTGCAATACCTTAGCGCCTCGGCGAGCCATCTCTTCCATAGAAGGAAAGTCTAAAGTATCTAATTTCTGAGATTGTTTTACGACTCTAGGGTCACAAGAGTAAACACCATCTACATCAGTATAGATCTGGCATTCTTTCGCCTGCAAGGCACCTGCAAGCGCGACCGCTGTAGTATCTGAACCACCGCGGCCTAATGTCGTGATATCACCTTTCGCATTGAATCCTTGAAAGCCTGCAACAATAACAATCTGGTTGTCATCTAGCAGAGCTTGAATCGGAGCAGTATCAATACGCTCAATCGCTGCATTATTATGATTAGAATCCGTGTGTATCTTGGCTTGATAGCCAGTCATCGATGTCGCTTCATAACCTAACTTGTGTAACGTCATTGCTAACAAGGCCATGGAAACTTGCTCGCCAGCCGTTAACAACACATCCAGTTCTCTAGCGTTTGGTACGCTATCAACTTGCGTGGCTAAATTAACTAACCGATTTGTTTCACCAGACATAGCAGAAACGACAACCACGATCTGGTTCCCTTCATTTTTCGCTTCAATGATTTTTTCTGCTACATGATGGATTCGTTCAATTGAACCCACCGACGTTCCACCAAATTTCTGCACGATAAGAGGCATTTTCACCCGTCCTCACCTTCCCAAGACCAATGTCTATATATGACAAAAAAACACATACTCCGCGTCAGGGCGAAGCAATAAAAAATTAACCAAGGAGTCTAACGCCACCATTAGACTTCTTGGTTAATCTCAATCAAACCTTGTTTAAACATACTTCCAATAGGCAAAATAAAAGATGCCCAATCAACTGATTGGGCATCTTTGTATCAATTACTTAAGCTTAAAGACGCTCTTCTAGCCAAGTACGCACAGATTTAAGCGCTTCTGGCAGTGCTGCAACGTCTGTACCGCCCGCTTGAGCCATATCTGGACGACCGCCGCCTTTACCGCCAACTTGCTCAGCAACCATCTTGACGAGATCACCCGCTTTTACTTTGCCGATTAGGTCTTTGGTTACACCAGCAATCAAGCCAACTTTACCGTCTGCTACGTTCGCGATCAGGATGATGCCGCTACCTACTTGGTTTTTAGCGTTATCAACCATAGTACGTAGGTTCTTGTTGTCTGCGCCTTCAATTGCAGCAACCAAAACTTTAGTACCAGAGATGTCTTCTACTTTGCCCATGATGTTTGCGCTTTCTGCAGCAGCCATCTTTTCTTTAAGCAGTTGGATTTCTTTCTCTAGCGATTTCGCTTTCTTAGCTGACTCAGCCAGTTTCTCTTCGTAAGCGCTAGCTTGAGCTTCTACTGCATCTAGTGCAGCTTCACCTGTTACCGCTTCAATACGACGAATACCCGCAGCAATACCACCTTCAGAAGTGATCTTGAATAGGCCGATATCACCTGTGTTTGAAGCGTGGATACCACCACAAAGTTCAGTAGAGAAGTCGCCCATAGATAGAACGCGAACTTCATCATCGTACTTCTCGCCAAACAGTGCCATTGCACCTTTTTCTTTCGCTGACTCGATGTCCATGATGTTCGTTTCAATCACATGGTTCTTACGAACTTGTGCGTTAACTAGACGCTCTACTTCTTTAATCTGTGCTGGTGTTACCGCTTCAAGGTTAGAGAAGTCAAAACGTAGGTTATCTGGCTTAACTAAAGAACCTTTCTGAGCAACGTGCTCACCTAGCACTTCGCGCAATGCAGAGTGAAGTAAGTGAGTGGCAGAGTGGTTTAGTGAGATAGCAGCTCGACGCTCAGCGTCAACCGTTGCTTCTACTTTATCGCCCTTAGCAAATACACCTTCAACTAGCTCACCGTGGTGCGCAAATGCGTTACCTAGCTTCTGAGTGTCTTGTACTTTGAAAAGACCCGACGCTGTTTTTAGTGTACCAGCATCACCACATTGACCGCCTGACTCAGCGTAGAATGGTGTCTCTTCAAGGATGATGATTGCTTTGTCGCCAGCCGATAGTGAAGATACTTCTTCGCCGTCAACGAATAGCGCAGAGATTTCACCAGCACCTTCAGTTGCTGTGTAACCACAGAACTCAGTATTGGTGTCTACTTTGATTGTCGCGTTGTAATCCGTGCCGAATTGGCCTGCTTCACGTGCACGCTTACGCTGTGCTTCCATCGCCTTCTCAAAGCCTTCTTCATCGATAGTAAAATCGCGTTCGCGAGCTACATCGTTAGTAAGGTCAGCTGGGAAGCCGTATGTATCGTAAAGTTTGAAAACTGTTTCGCCGTCAAGCTCTTTGCCTTCAAGTGCATCTAGTGCGTCATTAAGAATAACCATGCCGCGCTCTAGCGTACGACCAAAGTTCTCTTCCTCAATGCGAAGTACTTTTTCAACCAGCTCTTGCTGTTTCTTAAGTTCATCTGCCGCAGAGCCCATCACTTCAGCCAGTACGCCCACAAGTTTGTGGAAGAACACGCCTTGTGCGCCAAGCTTGTTACCGTGACGAACTGCACGACGGATGATACGACGTAGAACGTAGCCACGACCTTCGTTTGAAGGCATAACACCGTCAGCAATTAGGAATGAACAAGAACGGATGTGGTCAGCAATAACGCGTAGCGATTGGTTAGATAGATCGTCATGACCAACAACTTCCGCAGTCGCTTTGATTAGCTTTTGGAATACATCAATTTCGTAGTTAGAGTGAACGCCCTGCATGATTGCAGAAATACGCTCAATACCCATACCTGTATCTACAGCAGGCTTAGGTAGCGGTTCCATTGTGCCGTCAGCGTGACGGTTGAACTGCATGAATACGTTGTTCCAGATCTCGATGAAACGGTCACCATCTTCTTCAGGTGTACCAGGACGGCCGCCCCAGATGTGCTCACCGTGATCGTAGAAGATTTCAGTACATGGACCACAAGGACCTGTGTCACCCATCGTCCAGAAGTTATCAGACTCGAACTGTTTACCGCCTTCTTTGTCGCCAATGCGAACGATACGGTCAGCAGGAACACCTACTTTCTTGTTCCAGATATCGAATGCTTCATCATCTGTCTCGTATACCGTTACCAGTAGACGATCTTTTGGCAGTTGAAGAGTTTCAGTCAGGAATTCCCAAGCAAATCCAATCGCTTCTTCTTTGAAGTAGTCGCCAAAGCTGAAGTTGCCTAGCATTTCGAAGAACGTGTGGTGACGAGCCGTGAAACCTACGTTTTCAAGGTCATTGTGTTTACCACCCGCACGTACACAACGCTGAGCCGTAGTTGCTCGAGTGTAGGCACGCTTTTCGGCGCCTAAGAAGCAATCTTTGAATTGGTTCATACCTGCGTTAGTGAATAGCAGGGTTGGATCGTTATGTGGAACTAACGATGAACTGTCTACGATTTGGTGTTCTTTGCTCTCAAAGAACTTAAGGAACGCGTTGCGAACCTCATCAGTGCTCATGTACATGCAGCTCTTCCTGAAAATAGTCGAGTTAGAATTTTGCCGTATTGTAGATCATGGTTAAGGCTTCGACTAGTTTTCTTGTAGAAAAGACACCCTTGGGCAGGATTTTAGTGGGAATTCGATAAAATGAAGAATATTCCACTATATCTTGCCGTGGAAAAGCAGAACTAAATTGACGACCTAGTACCGAAGAAACTCAGTCAACGAGAGAGATTTGACCAAAGACATGCTCGACGGAGCAGATCCAATAAAAAAGCCCCGCATAAAATATGCGAGGCTTTAAATTCTTTCAAAGCGGATGCTTCTTTCAAACATCCACTCTATAAAACGTGAGCTTATAGCTCTTCGTTTTCTTCTTCTTTCTCTACGTCTTTCTCTTCAAGAACAGCAGGAGTCAGTAGTAACTCACGAAGTTTAGTATCGATCTCTAGAGCAACTTCTGGGTTTTCACGTAGGTATTTACCAGCGTTAGCTTTACCTTGGCCGATCTTATCGCCTTTGTAGCTGTACCAAGCGCCTGCTTTTTCTACTAGCTTATTCTTAACACCTAAGTCGATAAGCTCACCTTCGCGGTTGAAGCCTTTACCGTAAAGGATTTGAGTCTCAGCTTGTTTGAATGGTGCAGCAATCTTGTTCTTAACGACCTTGATACGAGTTTCGTTACCAACAACTTCATCACCATCTTTAATCGCACCAGTACGGCGAATATCAAGACGAACAGATGCGTAGAACTTAAGTGCGTTACCACCTGTTGTTGTTTCTGGGTTACCGAACATCACACCAATTTTCATACGAATTTGGTTAATGAAGATAGCCATACAGTTAGACTGCTTAAGGTTACCCGTCAGCTTACGCATTGCTTGAGAAAGCATACGAGCCTGAAGACCCATGTGGCTGTCGCCCATTTCGCCTTCGATTTCTGCTTTTGGTGTTAGGGCTGCTACTGAGTCAATAACAAGAACGTCGATTGCACCTGAACGAGCCAGTGCATCACAGATTTCCAGCGCTTGCTCACCAGTATCTGGTTGAGAAACAAGAAGTGCATCGATATCAACACCAAGCTTTTGAGCGTAGATAGGGTCTAGTGCGTGCTCCGCATCAACGAATGCACACGTCTTTCCCACTTTCTGTGCTGCAGCAATAAGCTCAAGCGTTAGCGTTGTTTTACCTGATGATTCTGGACCGTAAACTTCTACGATACGTCCCATCGGTAGGCCACCAGCACCTAGTGCGATATCTAGAGATAGAGAACCTGTAGAAATAGTTTCTACGTCCATTGTGCGGTTATCACCAAGACGCATGATAGAACCTTTACCAAATTGCTTTTCAATCTGACCAAGGGCTGCGGCTAACGCTTTTTGTTTATTCTCGTCCATTTCTATCTCCACATAATCGGTTGTCTCAACAAGCGATCTAGAATCTATTTCTAACCCACATAGGGGTGACTAATTGGCTTTCATTATACTGTTGATTCATACAGTGTCTATACCTGTATGAAAATAATTTGTACAAATGTTACTTACCTTCCATTGATAGGTAATCATAAATAACTTGCAGGGCATGGTGCGTGGCTTGTTGGCGTACTTGTGATCTGTCGCCTGTAAATACATGCGTTTCTACTTTATCCCAGCCATTTAGCGCTTTCCACGCGAAGCATACTGTACCAACAGGCTTATCTTCGGTCGCGCCACCTGGGCCAGCGATGCCACTGATTGATACAGAGATCGTCCCGTTTGAATGTTGCAATGCCCCGCTCGCCATTTCTATT
The DNA here is from genome assembly GCF_041471425.1 of Vibrio sp. 10N.261.52.C2. Taxonomy (NCBI): domain Bacteria; kingdom Pseudomonadati; phylum Pseudomonadota; class Gammaproteobacteria; order Vibrionales; family Vibrionaceae; genus Vibrio; species Vibrio sp. 10N.261.52.C2. The sequence goes on from NZ_JBFROH010000017.1 coordinate 6,969, forward strand.
ACGACAGGCTCACTCACGGCGCCGAACTCCATTAAGGTTTTAAGCTGTACACCGATCATCTCTTGTTTGGCTTCATTGCTGTACGTAACAAAAGCGCGATCAAACCATCCAGAGCTGCCCGCAATATCGGTGACTGCACTCGCGACACCTCCGCCAGTGCAAGATTCAGCCGTCACTAACACGTGTTTGTGTTTAGCGAGTAAATGTCCAAGCTGCTCACTAAGGTCTTGAGTCATCTGCATCATCTGCTTCCCTTTATTTACTGTCATATCATTTGGATTCGCATCTTTTCGCATCAGCCGCTTTTCGCACGAAACGCTTTCACGTATCCTAAGCCGCAATAGAAATAAACGAAAGAAGTTAACTGTGAAAGCCGATCAAAAACATACTCCCATGATGCAGCAGTATCTAAAACTGAAAGCAGAAAACCCAGAAATTCTGCTGTTCTACCGCATGGGCGATTTCTACGAGCTTTTCTACGATGACGCTAAAAAAGCCTCTCAACTCCTCGATATTTCACTGACTAAGCGTGGCTCATCAAATGGTGAACCGATTCCGATGGCAGGTGTTCCATACCATGCGGTTGAAGGATACCTTGCAAAGTTAGTGCAACTTGGTGAGTCCGTAGCAATTTGTGAACAGATTGGTAATCCAGCACTTTCAAAAGGCCCTGTTGAGCGCGCAGTAGTGCGTATCGTGACACCGGGTACCGTAACCGACGAAGCCTTGCTTTCTGAACGCGTTGATAACCTAATTGCAGCCATTTATCACCACAACGGTAAATTCGGTTATGCGACACTTGATATTACCTCTGGCCGATTCCAACTTTGCGAGCCAGAAACAGAAGAAGCGATGGCCGCTGAGCTACAAAGAACCTCTCCGCGTGAGCTGCTGTTCCCTGAAGATTTCGAACCCGTCGATTTAATGGCAAGCCGTAATGGCAACCGCCGCCGCCCTGTATGGGAATTTGAATTAGACACCGCTAAGCAGCAATTGAATAAGCAGTTTGGTACTCGCGATCTGGTTGGCTTTGGCGTAGAAAGCGCGAAACTGGGTCTATGTGCGGCTGGTTGTTTGATCCAATACGTGAAAGATACCCAACGTACTGCCCTCCCTCATATCCGTTCACTCACGATGGATAAACAAGATCACTCGGTGATCCTTGATGCTGCAACTCGTCGTAATTTGGAGATCACGCAAAATCTTGGGGGTGGTACTGATAACACCCTTGCCGAAGTACTTGATCACACTGCGACAGCAATGGGTAGCCGTATGCTTAAGCGTTGGTTACATCAACCAATGCGCAATATATCTGCACTCGATCAGCGCTTAGATGCAATTGGTGAAATGAAAGATTTGGCTCTATTCACAGAACTACAGCCAACCTTAAAACAGATTGGTGATATCGAACGTATTCTCGCTCGATTAGCACTTCGCTCTGCTCGCCCTCGCGATATGGCGCGTCTTCGCCAAGCAATGGAATATTTGCCAGAGCTTGCTGAAACACTGACGCAACTGAAGCACCCATACCTAACTCAACTTGCTCAATATGCTTCTCCTGTGGATGAGGTTTCTGAGCTGCTTGAACGTGCAATCAAAGAGAACCCACCGGTGGTTATCCGTGACGGTGGTGTGATTGCAGAAGGCTACAATGCCGAGTTAGACGAATGGCGCGACCTTGCAGCAGGCGCAACTGAATTTCTTGATAAGCTTGAGCAAGAAGAGCGTGAGCGTCATGGCATCGACACGCTAAAAGTTGGCTACAACAACGTACATGGTTTCTTCATTCAAGTAAGCCGTGGGCAAAGCCATCTTGTGCCGCCACACTATGTTCGTCGTCAAACGCTGAAAAATGCTGAGCGTTACATCATTCCTGAGCTAAAAGAGCACGAAGACAAAGTACTTAACTCTAAGTCGAAAGCACTCGCTATCGAGAAACAGCTGTGGGAAGAGTTGTTTGACTTACTACTACCGTATCTAGAGCGTCTACAAAATATCGCCTCTTCAGTATCTCAGCTTGATGTTCTACAGAACTTGGCTGAGCGTGCAGATACCCTTGATTACTGTCGTCCAACCATGACAGAGTCTGCTGGCGTACAAATTCAGGCCGGTCGTCACCCTGTTGTTGAACAAGTGATGGACGAACCTTTCATTGCTAACCCTATCGACCTGAATGATCAACGTAAGATGCTGATCATCACGGGTCCCAACATGGGTGGTAAATCGACCTACATGCGCCAAACGGCACTCATCGCATTGATGGCTCATATCGGTTGTTATGTTCCTGCAGAAAGCGCAACCATCGGCTCTATCGACCGTATCTTTACGCGTATTGGCGCATCGGATGATCTGGCTTCTGGCCGTTCAACCTTCATGGTTGAGATGACAGAAACCGCAAATATCCTGCACAATGCAACACCAAACAGCCTTGTGCTAATGGATGAAATCGGTCGTGGTACCAGTACTTACGATGGCCTGTCTCTGGCTTGGGCAAGTGCAGAGTGGCTAGCCAATCAAATCAATGCGATGACACTGTTTGCAACGCACTACTTTGAGCTAACTGAACTACCTAACCAACTTCCAACTTTAGCAAACGTACACTTAGATGCGGTTGAGCATGGTGATAGCATTGCCTTTATGCACGCAGTTCAAGAAGGTGCTGCAAGTAAATCTTATGGTCTAGCGGTTGCAGGTTTAGCTGGCGTACCGAAAGCAGTGATCAAGAATGCTCGTGCGAAGCTGACTCAGTTAGAAGCGTTAAGTATGGAGTCGCCAACATCGAAGCCAAGCGGTGTCGATATCGCAAACCAACTGAGCCTGATCCCAGAACCGAGTGAAGTAGAGCAAGCGCTAGCGAATGTTGATCCTGATGATCTAACTCCTCGCCAAGCATTAGAAGAACTTTACCGCTTGAAGAAGCTGCTTTAGTTTCTTACCAAGTAGCTTGTTATGGCCGTACTGCTATTTTGATTAGACGGCATGAAATACCAAAGCCACAAACAAAAAAACGCTGACTTAAAGTCAGCGTTTTTATTTGTCTTCTATTTAGAGAAGCATCATCCGTTCAATTAGTCGTTTTCTACGTTGAACAGGTTTTCCATATTCAGACCTTGCTTGATAAGAATCTCACGTAGACGGCGAAGACCTTCAACTTGGATTTGACGAACACGTTCACGAGTCAGGCTGATTTCGCGGCCCACTTCTTCTAATGTTGACGGTTCATAACCCAGTAGTCCAAAGCGACGCGCAAGCACCTCTTTCTGCTTAGGATTCAGCTCATCAAGCCAGAAAATCAACGAGTTCTTGATATCGCTATCTTGAGTTGAAACCTCAGGATCTGAATTATTGATGTCTGGAATAATATCCAACAGCGCTTTCTCACCGTCACCACCAATTGGCGTATCAACAGAGCTCACTCTTTCGTTTAGACGAAGCATCTTACTCACATCACCAACTGGCTTGTCTAGCTTAGAAGCAATTTCTTCCGCCGTTGGTTCATGATCAAGTTTTTGTGATAGCTCTCTTGCGGTACGCAGATAGATGTTCAGCTCTTTCACAACATGGATTGGCAAACGGATAGTGCGAGTCTGATTCATTAACGCACGTTCAATGGTTTGACGAATCCACCATGTCGCGTAAGTTGAGAAGCGGAAGCCACGCTCTGGATCAAACTTCTCTACGGCGCGAATTAAACCTAGGTTGCCTTCTTCGATTAGATCGAGAAGTGCAAGGCCGCGGTTGCTATAACGACGTGAAATTTTTACCACTAAACGCAGGTTACTTTCGATCATGCGTTTACGTGCTGCTTCATCACCGCGTAGAGCTCGACGTGCGTATAGCACTTCTTCTTCAGCGGTTAGTAGTGGTGAGAAACCGATTTCGCCTAAGTAGAGTTGAGTGGCATCTAAACTTTTAGACGTAACTTCAACTTCTTCTTTTGCTTCGGTTTTCTTAGTGACTGTTCGTTTTGCTTTTCCAAGAGCTTCCGGTTCCGTGGTTGCTTGGTCAAGATCGAACTCTTCTTTGGTTACTGCATTGCTTATACTCATAACGCCTCCCCCTGGCGAAATTAGCATGACATTACAACTTCATATGTCGCTAAATGACTATGTCACTCCATACAATACGTAATTTTTGCATATTGTATTTAAGGTAAATATCGTTTTGGATTAACGGATTTACCTTGGTAACGAATCTCAAAGTGCAACCTAACACTGCTGGCTCCAGAGCTTCCCATTGTTGCAATCTTCTGCCCTGGTTTCACACTTTGCCCTTCAGATACTAATAGTCGGTCGTTGTGCGCGTATGCACTTAAGTAATTATCATTGTGCTTCACAATCACTAGATTGCCGTAGCCTCGTAGTGCATTACCCGAATAAACAACCGTTCCCCCTGCAGTAGATACTATTGGCTGACCTCGCTGTCCTGCTATGTCTATGCCTTTATTTCCTTGTTCGCCTACAGAGAAATTCTCGATTACTCTCCCTTTAGTTGGCCATAACCATTTGGATACTTTATCACTTGTTGGTTTGGTGGACGGTGTAACATTCTGTTTACCTTTAGAACCAACATACTCCTTTGATTTGGATTGTTCAACCTTCTTTGGTGGATCTTTTTTCACCACTTTGGTGGTAGTTTGAGCTGGAGCCAGTTTAGAGTTTTTGCTCTTTTGTGGTGTGGTTTTCGGTTTACTTGCCGTAGATGACGTTGTGGATGCGGCGACAGGCGCAGCAACTGCTGCTGCCGCTACCGTTGACTTACCATACGCTGGCGCGTTGTAGCTAGGACGCCATAACTTAAGCTTCTGCCCTGGGTGGATAGTGTAAGGAGCAGACAACTTGTTATAACCGATGAGGTCTTTAACGTCTTTATTGGTGACATAAGCAATGAAGTAAAGGGTATCGCCTTTTTTAACTTCATAGTAACTGCCACGATAACTACCACGATCAATCGATGAGTAATTCTTGTTTAGGTTTGAAACCGGCGCAGGCGAATTCGCTGCACACCCAACAAGGGCACAGCTAAGCAGTAAAGTACTTCCTTTTAACAACTTCGAACGCATCGACTCTCTATCCACCTACACCATTAGTCTTTTATTAAGCTAGCTCACCAGGAACAAGAGGTACAAATCTCACCATCTCGATAACACTCGATAAAAACTCATCGCCGTGTCGAACGATCTTCAATAGTTGCTGTTCGTCATCACCGACAGGAATCAGTAAACGACCGCCATCTTTCAGCTGTTGCAGAAGCGCTTGAGGAATCGACTCTGCAGCGGCGGTGACAATAATCGCATCAAAAGGGGCTTTTGAAGACCAACCTTGCCAACCATCACCGTGCTTAGTTGAGATATTGTAGAAATCGAGTTGCTTCAACCTACGCTTGGCATCCCATTGTAGCGACTTTATTCTTTCAACCGAATACACATGATCAACAAGTTGAGCCAATACCGCAGTTTGGTAACCAGAACCCGTTCCGATCTCCAAGACACGGCTATCTTGTTGTAATTCAAGTAGCTCTGTCATTTTAGCAACAATGTATGGCTGTGAGATTGTCTGACCCTGACCGATAGGCAGCGCATTATTATCATAGGCTTGGTGATACATCGCCTGTGATAAAAAGCTCTCTCTCGGCAGTTGGTAAATCGCATCAAGAACCTTTTGATCCTGAATACCATTTTCAATCAGGAAAGTAATTAAACGCTCAGCTTGCGGATTACTCACTTACTTCTCCCCTAACCATGTTGCCATCGCACCCAACGACTCATGCGCCGTCAGATCAACCTGCAACGGTGTTACCGACACAAAGCCATGCTCAATCGCGTAAAAATCGGTACCTTCACCGGCATCTTGCTCTTTACCCGGAGGGCCAAGCCAATAGATATCGTGACCACGCGGGTCTTTTTGCTTGATCATATCTTCAGCGTGATGACGAGCACCTAAGCGCGTCACCTGAGTACCAGACAATTGTTCTAAGGCTAAATCAGGAACGTTTACGTTCAACAAGCGGTTGGTCGGGATTGGGGTTGCTAAATGTTGTTCGACAATACGACGAGCAATCGCTGCCGCTGTCTTAAAATGTTTTTTTCCCACCAGAGAAAACGCTACCGATTGAACGCCTAGAAAATGCCCTTCCATTGCTGCAGCCACCGTGCCGGAATAAAGCACGTCATCACCCAGGTTAGCACCGTGATTAATGCCCGTTAATACCAGATCAGGCATGTCATTCTTTAGCAGTTCGTTTAACGCAAAATGCACACAGTCGGTCGGTGTTCCTTGTACCGAATAGGTATTTTCAGTAATCTCTTGAACACGCAGAGGCTGTTCTAAAGTTAATGAATTTGACGCACCCGAGCGATTACGGTCAGGGGCAACAATGATAACGTCAGCAAGATCACGTAGCTCATTTGCCAGCTCATGAATACCTTGAGCGTGCACACCATCATCATTGCTGAGTAAAATCTTCATCTTGTATCCTTTCTTTTGTTCCCATGCTAAGCCAAGTCACTTAAATTCCAATATCAAGTGACTCAGCTCCAAGCAGAATCGTTATTGCTCGTAGGTTCTCTCTACGTGTACTTCTTCAACCAATTCGCGAACGATCGCTGTTGCGAAACAACCCGCATCAAGAGAGAACTTAAGCGTGACATTATCTTCGTTCACTTCCCAAGTTAAGTCTGTTGGTTTCAGTGACGCTTCACGGCGATCATGACGCATACGGTTACCACGAATCAGAGCCATTAGATCCGGTTCAGCATCAAGGTGTTTCTGTTCTAGAGCTTGAGACTCATCAATCGTTGGTAAGGCATTATCGCCAGCCAAAGCAACAGTTATCAAAGCAGAACCGTTCGCAATGTCTTGGTTTACAGCTTCAATGTTGTCTGCTGTTACTGCCAGTTGAGCACCGTCTTTCACCACGATATCGCCAACCAATGCCGATGCAAACGCATCTTGCTCAATACGGTCTGAAAGGATCAGGTTGTAAATCCACGAACGAGCAGCAGAAAGGTACAAGCTGCGCTTATTCTGGTTACGAGTACGAACGTTATCGCGGCCCCAACGACGAGCTTCAGATAGGTTGTTACCTTCATTGCCAAAACGCTGAGCACCAAAGTAGTTTGGCACGCCCACTTGAGCGACTTTTTCCAAACGCTTGACCACATCATCGCAATCCGTTACTTCAGACAAGGTCAACTCAAATTGGTTGCCAACTAAATCGCCTGGACGTAACTTTTTGTTGTGTCGCGCTGTCGCTAAGATTTCAATGCTTGGGTATTGTGCTAAGAACCCTGAAAAGTCAGGCTCACCTTTCGGTAGGTGAACGCTCAACCACTGCTCTGTCACAGCGTGGCGGTCTTTCAAACCCGCCCAGCTCACGTCTTTCGACTTAACACCGCAAACTTTAGCCAGCTCGTTTGCTACGAAGCTCGTGTTCTCACCCGTTTTACGAATACGAACCATTAGGTGCTCGCCTTCACCAGCAAACTCAAAACCCAAGTCTTCATTAACGACAAAGTGTTCGGCTTTTGCTTTTAGTTTTGCTTTCGCAGTTGGTTTACCGTTTAGATAAGCCAATGAAGATAAAATATCTGACATGCTGTTCTTTTCGTGTTGGTGCTTACGCACTTTTAGTAATTAGGACCACCGCTTCACATGCGATGCCCTCTTTGCGACCTGTAAAACCTAAACGCTCAGTGGTCGTCGCTTTTACATTCACATTGCTAATGCTGGTTTCTAGGTCTTGAGCAATAGCTTGGCACATAGAGTCTATATGAGGCGCCATCTTTGGAGCTTGCGCCATGATAGTAATATCGGCATTACCAATCACGTAACCTTGTTCTTTTACTCGACGGTAAACATCTTTCAGTAGCTCACGGCTATCCGCACCTTTCCATTCGTCATCGGTATCAGGGAAATGACGACCAATATCACCCGCAGCAATCGCACCCAATAGAGCGTCACACAACGCATGAAGGGCAACATCACCGTCTGAGTGTGCAATAAGACCTTGCTCGTAAGGTATGCTTACACCACCAATAATTACCGGGCCTTCACCACCAAACTTATGTACATCAAAGCCATGGCCAATACGAATCATCATTATTCCTTATTCTGACTTAAATAGAACTCAGCAAGCGCTAAATCTTCAGGCTGAGTAATCTTAAAATTATCTGAACGCCCCGCCACTAAAGCGGGCGATAAACCTTTCCATTCAAAGGCTGAGGCTTCATCAGTAATTGAAGCGCCTTGTTGCAACGCCTCACTTAATGCCTTCCACAGAGGCTTTGCTCTGAACATTTGCGGCGTAAGTGCATGCCATAAATCGGCACGCTCAACGGTATGCTCGATCTGCCCTTGGGCACCGCGCTTCATCGTGTCACGAACTGGAGCCGCTAAAATAGCGCCCACATCATGGCTCATCGCGCCGGAAATTAGCTTGTCGATATCACTTAGCTGAACACACGGCCTTGCCGCATCGTGAACCATTACCCAATCACTAAGCTGCTGCTCAGCGATATAGTTTAGCGCAGAGAGTACAGAGTCCGCTCGCTCGCTTCCGCCTGACACTCTGATCACTTGCGGGTTCAGGTTGAGTGCTAGATCAGGGTAGTATGGGTCATCATCGCTGATCGCAACGACAATTTGAGCGACTTGTGGGTGAGACAGTAATTTCTCAATGGTGTGCTCTAAAATTGTTTTGCCGTGAATCTTGAGATATTGCTTAGGGCGGTCTGCCTTCATTCGGCTACCGACGCCCGCCGCAGGTACAACGGCAATCACGCTTTGAAGTTGAGTCGACATTAATGGGATTCCTCACCAATGATGCGATAAAACGTTTCACCTTCTTTGACCATTCCAAGTTCATGACGTGCGCGTTCTTCTATCGCGTCTAAGCCTTGGCGTAGATCGTCAATTTCAGCAAACATTTCTGCATTTCGAATATGCAGCTTTTCATTTACTTGCTGTTGAACTTGGATTTCGTTGTTCACACCGTAGTAATCAGAGATACCATTTTTACCGAGCCACAGTGTGTGTTGTAGCCAGCCAAACACTATGAGCAGTACTAAAGCAAAAATTCGCATAACACCTTTCGCCGGTTGAAAAAGAAGGAACTAGAATAAGGCACATATATACCATAATGAGCTTATTGGTGCGAGATATGTGGTGTCAGGGAATCAATAAGTCGGGGAGGCATTGTCAGGAAAACAATGAGATTCCCTACTCCTTCCTTCGTCAGTCTAGGGAATGACGAACTTTATATGTAACAAGGAGGAGCTTTAGAGCCTAGAGCTTCTTTCATTCAGTTTTCTACAGACAAAAAAATGCCCCGCATAAGCGAGGCATTCAAAAGTATTAGTGCATAATTCTAACTAGTTGGTGCTGTAGCAAGGCAACAAAGAAGATTCAGCTATGGAGCATAGTTTCCTATGTGACTTAGTGAATCTTCTGCAGTTAACGCAGCTACAGTGCCAAATAGGACGAATTATTGACCTTTAACTTCTTTAAGACCGTTGTAAGGAGCTTTAGAACCTAGAGCTTCTTCGATACGGATAAGTTGGTTGTACTTAGCAACACGGTCAGAACGGCTCATAGAACCAGTTTTGATTTGACCTGCAGCTGTACCTACCGCTAGATCAGCGATAGTTGCATCTTCAGTTTCGCCAGAACGGTGAGAGATTACTGCAGTGTAGCCAGCGTCTTTAGCCATCTTGATAGCAGCTAGAGTCTCTGTTAGAGAACCGATTTGGTTGAACTTGATAAGGATAGAGTTAGCTACGCCTTTCTCGATACCTTCAGCAAGAATCTTAGTGTTTGTAACGAACAGATCGTCACCAACGATTTGAAGCTTGTCGCCTAGAAGTTCAGTTTGGTGCTTGAAGCCATCCCAATCTGACTCGTCAAGACCGTCTTCGATAGAAACGATTGGGAAGTTGTTCGCTAGCTCAGCTAGGTAGTGGTTGAACTCTTCAGAAGTGAAAGTTTTACCTTCGCCCTTCATGTTGTAGATGCCAGCTTCTTTGTCGAAGAACTCAGATGCTGCACAGTCCATAGCAAGAGTAACGTCTTTACCTAGTTCGTAACCAGCAGCTGCAACAGCTTCTGCGATAACTTCTAGAGCTTCAGCGTTAGACTTAAGGTTAGGAGCGAAACCACCTTCATCACCAACTGCAGTGCTGTAGCCTTTAGACTTAAGAACTTTAGCTAGGTTGTGGAATACTTCAGCGCCGATACGTAGACCTTCTTTAAGAGTTTTAGCGCCAACTGGTTGGATCATGAACTCTTGGATGTCAACGTTGTTATCTGCGTGCTCACCACCGTTGATGATGTTCATCATTGGTAGAGGCATAGAGAACTGACCAGCAGTACCGTTTAGCTCAGCGATGTGCTCGTATAGAGGCATGCCTTTCGCAGCAGCAGCAGCTTTTGCGTTAGCTAGAGATACAGCTAGGATAGCGTTCGCGCCGAACTTAGACTTGTTATCAGTACCGTCTAGGTCAAGCATGATTTGGTCAACGTCAGCTTGTGCTTTAGCGTCAGTACCAACTAGAGCTTCAGCGATTGGGCCGTTTACAGCTTCAATAGCTTTAAGAACACCTTTACCTAGGAAACGTGATTTGTCGCCGTCACGTAGCTCAAGAGCTTCGCGAGAACCAGTAGATGCGCCAGATGGAGCAGCAGCCATACCTACGAAACCGCCTTCTAGGTGTACTTCAGCTTCTACAGTTGGGTTACCACGTGAATCGATGATTTCACGACCTAGAACTTTAACGATCTTAGACATTGAATGTTTCCTTCTCGTTGAATATATAAATGTCAAATTTAAAGGTAGCAGCACAACTTACGCAGCTACCTGTATTCCTTTTTACTTCTCTAACTCGCCGCGCTGGAACTCACCAGCCGCTTTAACGAAACCTGCAAACAATGGGTGACCATCGCGAGGTGTTGAAGTGAACTCTGGGTGGAATTGAGCAGCAACGAACCATGGGTGGTTCGGGTTCTCAATAACTTCAACCAGTTTCTTGTCCGCAGATAGACCCGATACTTTTAGGCCCGCTTTTTCGATTTGTGGACGAAGATTGTTGTTCACTTCGTAACGGTGACGGTGACGTTCATGGATCGTCGCGCTACCGTATAATTCGTAAGCTTTCGTCCCTTTCGCTAGGTGACAAAGCTGTGAACCAAGACGCATTGTGCCGCCAAGGTCAGATGTTTCTGTACGCTCTTCAACTTTACCTTCGCCATCAGTCCACTCAGTGATAAGACCAACAACTGGGTACTTAGTTTCAGTACAGAATTCAGAAGAGTGTGCCCCTTCCATTTTCGCAACGTTACGAGCGTACTCGATAAGTGCTACTTGCATACCTAGACAGATACCTAAGTACGGTACTTTGTTTTCACGAGCGTATTGAGCAGCAAGAATCTTACCTTCAACACCACGGTCACCAAAGCCACCAGGAACTAGGATTGCATCTAGGCCTTCTAAAACTTCTACGCCACGAGACTCAACGTCTTGTGAATCTACGTATTTAATATTAACGCTTAGGCGATTTTTCAAGCCCGCGTGTTTTAGCGCTTCATTTACTGATTTGTATGCGTCTGGTAGTTCAATGTACTTACCAACCATACCAATCGTCACTTCACCCGTTGGGTTAGCTTCTTCGTAAATTACTTGTTCCCATTCAGACAGGTCTGCTTCTGGAGCTGTGATGCCGAAACGCTTACATACAAGTTCATCAGTACCTTGAGCTTTAATAAGCTGAGGGATCTTGTAGATAGAGTCAACATCGCGCATAGAAATAACTGCATTTTCTTGCACATTACAGAACAGAGCAATTTTCTTACGCTCGTTCGAAGGAATGTTGCGGTCTGAACGACAAACTAGGATGTCTGGCTGAATACCAATAGACAGTAGCTCTTTTACAGAGTGTTGCGTTGGCTTAGTTTTCACTTCGCCCGCAGCTGCTAGGTATGGCACTAGAGTAAGGTGCATGAACATTGCGCGTTCACGGCCTAGTTCTACTGCTAGCTGACGAATCGCTTCCATGAATGGTAGAGATTCGATATCACCAACCGTACCACCAACTTCAACGATCGCGATATCGTGGCCAGCTGCGCCAGAAATTACACGCTCTTTGATAGAGTTAGTGATGTGTGGGATAACCTGAATAGTTGCACCTAGGTAATCACCGCGACGCTCTTTTGCTAGTACGTCTGAGTAAACACGACCTGCAGTGAAGTTGTTACGCTTAGTCATCTTGGTGCGAATGAATCGCTCATAGTGACCAAGGTCAAGGTCTGTTTCAGCGCCATCTTCCGTAACGAACACTTCACCGTGCTGAGTCGGGCTCATAGTGCCTGGATCAACGTTGATGTAAGGGTCAAGCTTCATCATGGTCACTTTAAGACCACGAGCTTCTAAAATAGCTGCAAGAGATGCTGCAGCAATACCTTTACCTAGAGAGGATACAACCCCGCCAGTAACAAAAATGTAATTTGTCGTCATGTTTAACCTGAAATTGGTTGAATGAGGGAAATGGACTACTTCTGGACGGGATGAAAATATACCAGAAGCCCCTTATCGCCACAACGTGAAATCTATCACACTGCTATTTTTTATTTTTTGCTTCAAATCAATTCATGATAAAAGCTTTGGTTATCTTTTCTCCGCCACTTTGACTTCATCCCACATGGAATCAAGCTGTTGTAGTGAAAAGTCAGTCAAATTTTTATCTTGCTGACGAACTTTTTGTTCCACCCCTTTAAAGCGACGCGAAAACTTGAGATTGGCTTTATTGAGTGCCGATTCTGGGTTTTTACCTAAATGTCGTACCAAATTGACCGTCGCAAACAGCAAGTCTCCCAACTCTTCTTCAACCAAATCTTCATTTGGCGTCACTTGAAGTGCCTCTTCCAGCACCTCATCGACTTCCTCTAAAACCTTATTAGCCACTGGGCCAATAGAGTCCCAATCAAAGCCATATTTCGCTACCTGTTTTTGAATCTTTGTAGCACGTGAAAGCGCAGGTAGAGAGTTTGGTATTGAGTCTAGAATACTTTCTTGAGTTTTGCCTGCCTGAGCTTTTTCTTTGGCTTTTTCAGCTTCCCAGTTGGCATTAATTTCTTCATCGCTCGCAAACTCGGTATCAGAAAACACATGCGGATGGCGGCGTGTTAGCTTTTCGTTAATGCCATCAACCACATCAGAGAACTCAAACAACCCCTGTTCTTTCGCTAACTGGCTATAGAAGATCACCTGAAACAACAAGTCACCCAACTCTTCTTGTAGGTTCGGCCAATCTTTGTTGTGAATCGCATCCACCACTTCGTACGTCTCTTCGATAGTATGCGGGACAATTGTTTCAAAATTTTGTTTTAAATCCCAAGGACAGCCACCTTCTGGATCGCGCAGCTTAGTCATAATTTGTTCTAGTTGTTCAATCGGGTGGCTCATGGTGCTTTCCTATTATTCTGTTTGATTGTTTTAATCTAATTCTTTTCTTAAAACTAAAAAAGGTGAGCAGCCAAAACCACTCACCTTTCTATTTTTCGTCATCTCCAAGAGTGAAGTATGAGCGAGTTGGGGATCTCAAACCGCTTGGCGAGATTCCCTATCACGTTCGTCCCTCACTGTAGGGAATGACATAAATGACACAAAAGGATCATCCAAGTCTCTTAACGCTCATTACATCTTTGATCTGCTCGACTCGACTTGTCACTCGGCTCAGAATCTCAATATTGGTCACTTCCAAATCGAAATCCATTACCGATAGCTGACGCTTGTAGTCGATGCGGCTCTTCATTGTCGTCACACTGATCTTCTCGTTCGAGAACAGTGAGGTGATGTCTTTCAACAAGCCATTACGTTCTAGCGCTTCAACACGCAGCGTTAGGATGTATGAGCCGACAAAGCCATTACCCCAAACGGTATCAATGATACGTTCTGGCGCATGCACGCTTAGCTCGCCTAGCTGTTCACAGTCAGCGCGGTGCACTGAGATACCACGACCTTGAGTGATGTAACCTTTAATCACATCACCTGGGATTGGCTGACAGCAACGCGCTAGGTGCGTCATTAGGTTATCAACGCCCTCAACCACTACCGCATCTTTCTTCGGACGACTCTGTTGTGCCGGCTTGTTTTCCGACTCAAGCAGTTTCTCTAGCGCTTTCTTGTCTTCTTCTTCCGCCGTTGGCTTATTCACTAGCGCATTGATGTGATTAACCACTTGGTTAATACGCAAGTCGCCACTACCAATACCTGCATAGAGTTCGTCTGGCGTATTCACGTTAAAGCGTTTTAGTGCGTATTGATCAGCATCTTTTAGGGTTGCGCCTACTTTCGCTAGCTCAACTTCCAGGATATCACGACCCGCTTCTAGGTTTTTCTCACGGCTTTGTGCGCGGAACCAAGCGTTGATTTTCGCTCGAGCTCGACCAGAATGAACAAAACCTGTGGTTGGATTTAACCAGTCACGAGATGGGTTCGGCTCTTTCTGCGTGATGATCTCAACTTGATCGCCCATCGATAGTTTATGAGTGAACGGTACGATACGCCCCGCTACTTTGGCACCGATACAGCGGTGTCCGACCATCGAGTGGATGTGGTAGGCGAAATCCAACGGGGTTGCGCCCATTGGTAAGTCGACCACGTCACCACGTGGAGTAAATGCGTATACACGGTCATCGAAGACTTGGCTACGTACCTCATCCAGCATCTCGCCAGAGTCCGACATCTCTTCTTGCCAGTCGATAAGTTTACGCAACCAAGTGATTTTCTCATCGTAGCCACTACGGCCGCTTGAAGCTCCTTCTTTGTACTTCCAGTGCGCCGCCACACCAAGCTCAGAGTCTTCGTGCATTTGCTTAGTACGGATCTGAATCTCAATGGTCTTGCCTTCAGGGCCAAGTACTACGGTATGAATCGACTGGTAACCATTTGGCTTAGGGTTCGCCACATAGTCATCAAATTCGCTCGGGAGGTGCTTGTATTTAGTGTGTACCACCCCAAGGCCGGCGTAACAGTCTTGCAGCTGGTCAGCGATAATACGTACTGCTCGTACGTCAAAAAGCTCATCGAAGGCTAAGCCTTTCTTCTGCATTTTGCGCCAGATACTGTAGATGTGTTTTGGTCGGCCACTCACTTCAGCATTGATGTTTGAACGCTGCATTTCTGCGGTTAAATCATCAACGAAATCTGTGATGTATTGTTCACGAACGATACGACGCTCAGACAGCTGTTTTGCAATCTGCTTGTAGGTATCTGGTTGTTGGTAGCGGAATGCGTAATCTTCGATTTCCCACTTAAGTTGGCCGATACCTAAACGGTTTGCCAGTGGGGCATAGATGTTAGAACACTCTTTTGCGGCCGCGCGACGCACAGCATCAGGCGCTTTTTTTACCTCGATAAGGTTACAGATTCGTTCAGCGAGTTTGATGACTACGCAGCGGAAATCATCGACCATAGCCAGTAGCATGCGTCGAACGTTATCAACTTGACCCGAGGCAGCACTGCCTTCAAGGGTCACGTTTAACTGGCCTAAGGCCGCCATTTCTTCAACGCCATCGATCAACTTTACGGTTTCTTTACCGTAGCTTTCTTCAAACGCTTCGCGCTCAAAAACGCCGCTTGAGACGACGGGGAAAAGTTGTGCAGCAATTAAGGTGGCACGGTCCATGGACAAGGTGACCAAGATTTCGATCATCTCACGGCCACGCCAAAGCAAGAGCGATGCTTGCTCGTGATCTTTTAAAAGTTCTTCACAGTGACGATAAACTTTAATCAGTTTATTCGAGGTTTTTGCGTCTTGATTCAATGACGCAATCCAACTTTCTAGCTCAAACTGTTCGCTTGGGTTTAAATGTGCGCTTCGTACCGCAACCATCATGCCTTCCTAGTTATTATGTTTTATACCCAATTCAATATGACTAACTGGTTCCAAGTTAGTTCGACCATATTGATATCAGCGCAGGCTTCCCTGCGCCTTTGTGATTCATTTGAAGCCTTGTTTAAGGGCCTCTAAGCCTTGATAAAGAGAGCCATAGATTCTAGATGACTGGTGTGTGGGAACATGTCCAACATACCCAGTTTGGCTAATTGATAGCCTTGTTTTTCTAAGCTCTCAGAATCTCTAGCTAGAGTAGCAGGATTACACGAAACATAAACCACACGCTTCGCTCCTAACGCTGAAATTTGATCAACGATCCCACTCGCTCCCGCACGTGCCGGGTCAAGCAATACTTTATCGAATTTCTCTTTTGCCCAAGGCTGTGAAGATAAGTCTTCTTCAAGGTTAGCTTGGTAAAATTCTGTATTGCTTAACTGGTTTAACGCTGCATTAGATGCGGCTTGCTGAACCATTTCATCAACGCCTTCTACACCAACCACAAACGCCGATTGTTGCGCGATAGGCAGACTAAAGTTACCGAGACCACAAAACAGGTCTAGCACTCGCTCATCCGCTTGAGGCTCTAGCCACTCAATCGCTTGAGCCACCATCTGCCGATTCACTTTCTGGTTTACTTGGATAAAGTGGTTTGGCTCAAACGGTAACGTCACGCCAGTTTCGCTGTAAGAAGGTGTATCGCCGACTAAGCGAACCAACTTATCGGTTTCAGGCATCGAATACAGCGTAGCGCCTTCTTCTTTTGCTAACGCAATCAGCGCTTGCTCATCTTTTTCAACCAGAGGCTTAAGGTGACGTAGCACCATAACAGGGCCAGTATCGCCCAACACCAATTCAACGTGTCCTAAAGACGTAAGGCTGTTGAAAGTGTTCAGTAAATTTTTCAGTTTTGGCAGCAACACATTAAGGCGAGGATCAAGCACGGCACAGTCGGTGATGTTTTCAATCTGCTTACTCTGCTTCTTACGGAAACCGAATTGAAGCTGTTGTGTCTTCTTATCAACAAATAGGCTGATACGTGCGCGACGTCGATAACCGGTTTCATCACCGACAATAGGTTGTGCAACTTCAGTGTTCGCCGTTTGGTATTGGCTCATCAGGTGCGTCAGAGATTGCGATTTATGCTCAACCTGAGAAGAGTAACCTAGGTGTTGAAGGTGACAGCCACCACACTGATTAAAGTGCTTACAAAACGGCTTTAAACGCTGCTCGCTCGGCTTCAATAACTTGATGAGTTTAGCTCGCGAAAACTTACTTTTGCTCTCAGTAAGTTGAATAACCACCTGCTCACCGGGCAATGCGCCATCAATGAAAACCGGTTTATTCTTTTGATAAGCGATGCCAGCGCCATTGTGATCCATTCGTTCAACCAAAACCGATTGATGCTTGGTCTCGAGTTGAGTTTTCTTTTTTGGTTGGAAAAAACGTGCCATTGCTTGTGCCTAATGTATCTTTTAATAAGTAATTGGTATCCAGGACTCACTATTATGTCTTGGAATCATTGTCGAACGTCACGGCTTTGATTAAGCTTACCGTTCACTTAACCGCCATTGTGTGCGTTATTTTCCCATATCCAGACCTCGATGTAATTAAAGAACATGACCAGATATGGCTTAAGAGCCCGTGTAATTACCTTAACTCTAGCTCCAACCCTGATTATTGGGTTGCTATTGAGTGCATTTTTCTCATTTAACCGCTATCAAGACCTTGAAGGTCAAGTGGTTAACACTGGTACTAGCATCATTGAGCCACTTGCGATTACGAGTGAATCAGGCATGAAGCTCGAAAGTCGAGAGTCTGTTCGTCAGCTTATTAGCTATGCGCATCGAAAGAATTCTAAGCTAGTGCGCAGTATCGCGGTGTTTGATGAGCGTCATGAGTTGTTTGTAACCTCAAACTTCCACCCCGATTTTGAAAGCCTGACCTACCCCAAAGATAAACCGATCCCGCATTTAAGCTCATCGAACCTTCTCGATAATACGCTGATTCTGCGGACACCTATCATCGCCGAAGGCCAGTACATCAATTCAGCCAACGGTCAGTCTCAAGCTAATCAAGCGATCGGCTACATTGCGATTGAATTAGATCTTTCATCACTTCGATTGCAGCAATATCAAGAAGTGTTCTCTGCATTCTTAGTGTTGATTCTCGGGCTTGGTTTATCGGGCGTGTTTGCGTTCCGCTTAATGCACGATGTCACTCAACCGATCACACACATGAAAAACATGGTCGACCGAATTCGTCGAGGTCACCTAGATGTGCGTATCGAAGGTAAGATGCATGGTGAGCTAGACTCGCTGAAAAACGGTATCAATGCGATGGCGGTATCGCTATCAGAGTATCACGTCGAGATGCAGCACAGTATCGACCAGGCCACATCAGATTTGCGTGAAACTCTTGAACAGCTAGAGATTCAAAACGTTGAGTTAGACATCGCGAAGAAACGCGCTCAAGAAGCGGCTCGTGTTAAGTCTGAGTTCTTAGCGAATATGTCTCACGAATTGAGAACGCCGCTGAACGGTGTGATTGGCTTTACTCGTCAAATGCTCAAGACTCACCTATCGAACAGTCAAACCGATTACCTACAAACCATTGAACGCTCGGCAAACAACCTGCTTAGCATCATCAACGATATCTTGGACTTCTCGAAACTTGAAGCCGGTAAATTAGCCCTAGAGAACATCCCATTTGAATTCCAAGCCAGCCTTGAAGAGGTAGTAAACCTTCAAGCAACCAACGCTCATGAGAAAGGCCTAGAACTGACACTGAAGATCGACCCTAAAGTACCGCCAGGTGTGGTGGGCGATCCACTGCGTATTCAGCAGATCCTAACCAACCTTGTTGGTAACTCAATCAAGTTTACCGAACGCGGCAACATTGATATCAGCGTTGAGCTTCGCTCACAAAGTGAAGACAACATCGAGCTGCAATTCATGGTTCGCGATACGGGTATTGGTATTTCTGAGCGTCAACAAGCTCAGCTTTTCCAAGCTTTCAGCCAAGCCGATGCAAGTATCTCTCGTCGTTACGGCGGTACAGGCTTAGGTCTGGTTATCACCCAAAAACTGGTCAGCCAAATGGGCGGAGAGATCAGCCTAACCAGTCGTCTTCACCAAGGCTCTACCTTCTGGTTCACCTTGAGACTATCAACGACTGATATGCCGATGACAGAGCTGATTGAGACGCAGTGTCTGCAAGACAAACAACTGCTGCTTATCGAGCCAAACATGCAAGCGGCATCGATTACTCAGCAAATCCTAACCCAAGAAGGCTTAGTGGTAACGTATCGTTCGGTGATGCCAGATGAGACGACCTCGTATGACTACGTTCTGCTTAACCTAGCCGCCAACCAAGAGTATCAATTTGATACTGTGAGTGGTTGGGCGATCGGTGCGAAGAAGATTGCTCAAAACGTGATTATTGGTACACCAAGTACCGAGCTAGCGTTGGGTGAGCAACTAATGAAAGAGGTCGATGTTCAGTGCATCACCAAGCCTCTTTCTCGTAAGAAGTTGCTGCAAACTCTGGTATCGAATCAGGCACCTACCTTGATTGCACCAGCGATTGAAACGCATTCTGAAGAGAAGTTACCGCTTACTGTGATGGCAGTAGACGACAACCCAGCCAACCTTAAGTTGATTACCGCGCTGCTTAAAGAGCGTGTAGAAACCGTCATCAGTTGTACCAGTGGTCAGCAGGCGATAGACAAAGCGACAGAGACGCCATTTGATATCATCTTCATGGATATTCAAATGCCACAGATGGACGGTGTAACCGCTTGTCAGAACATCAAAAAACTGGCGAACAATGCGAATACACCTGTAATTGCCGTGACCGCACATGCAATGATTGGCGAACGAGATCGACTGCTTGAAGCGGGCATGGATGACTACCTAACCAAACCTATTGAAGAGCATGTTTTACAGCAGGTTCTGATTCATTGGAGCTCGACCTCTGAGGTTGAGCACATCGAAAAAATAGATCCAGACCACCCAGCGGTCTCTGCTGAAGTCGACAACGGTCCGGTGTCAGAAACTGAAGCCAGCGTGCACACAAACATCATCATTGATTGGCAAGCTGCGATGAAACAAGCCGCCAATAAAGAAGACCTCGCACGCGATATGCTGCAAATGCTCGTCGACTTTATTCCAGAGGTGTATGAGGCAGCAGACAAAGCGATAGAAGACAGTGACTATCCAGTTGAAGAGCTGATACACATCATTCACAAGATGCATGGCAGCAGCTCGTACAGCGGCGTACCAAGGCTAAAATCGGTATGTGCGACAATAGAGAAAGAGCTGCGTTCAGGTACTTCTGTTGAAGACATTGAACCTGAGCTTTTCGAGCTTCAGGATGAATTAGATAAGGTTCAAGCAACCGCGATTCACTACTTGAAACAGGCGAAGGCCTAGCGGGTACTTGTTACTCACTAGTATTCTTTAGAGGGTTTACCCGCCAATAAAAAAGCAGAGCTCATGAGCTCTGCTTTTTTCTGTCTAGAGCCAAGAGCACTAGATATAAAGTCGCGATAATCTGTTTACGATTCGAGTAATACCGTTGCCACAGCGTAGTGACGCTCATCCGAGATAGTCAGATGAATCGATGTTGTGCCATTCGCCTCTGCGATTTCACGCGCTTTCTTGTGTAAGCTCAATACTGGCTTACCATGCTCATCGTTTGAAATCTCAAAGTCGTGGAAGGTAACACCCAGCGCAATCCCCGTACCTAACGCCTTAGATGCAGCTTCTTTAGCAGCAAAACGTTTTGCAAGGTAACGGCCTTTTTGCTTCAACTGTTGGAATACTTCAAACTCAGAATCCGTCAAAATACGCTGAGCAAAAGCGTCGCCACTTCGCGACAGCGCCTTCTCGACACGTTCGATTTCTGCGATATCTGTACCTAATCCAACAACAGCCATGCTTACCCTACTAACAAACTTCTATCTATTAACTCTACTAATTCGTCGCTTACGACTTAACGCTTACTGTTTAGAAAATTAAGCGTTGTTGCGTGCTGTTTCCATGATTGCTTTCATGTCTGCAACGGCTTTGTTTAAGCCATCAAACACTGCACGTCCCATGATCGAGTGACCGATGTTCAGCTCGTAGATCTCTGGAAGTGCCGCAATCGGTGCTACGTTGTGGTAAGTCAGACCATGACCCGCATTGACTGTGATACCTAAGTCATCTGCATAGCTTGCGCCTGCTGCGATCTTCTTAAGCTCGTCTTGTTGATCTTCTTCTGTCTTAGCATCAGCATAGTGACCCGTGTGCAGTTCAATGAACGGTGCGCCACACGCTTTTGCAGCATCGATTTGCTCACGGTCAGCATCGATAAACAGAGATACCTTGATACCTGCTGCAGACAGTTTTTGTGTCGCCGCTTTGATCTTCTCTAGTTGACCAACTACGTCCAAGCCACCTTCAGTGGTTAGCTCTTCACGTTTTTCAGGAACCAGACAAACAAACTCAGGATTAGTATCGAGTGCAATTTGAACCATCTCGTCCGTTACGGCCATCTCCAAGTTCATGCGAGTTTGAAGTGTTTCAGCCAGAATACGCACATCGCGATCAACGATGTGACGACGGTCTTCACGCAGGTGAATAGTAATGCCATCTGCACCAGCACGTTCAGCGATTTCAGCTGCGTGTACTGGATCTGGGTATTTAGTACCACGTGCATTACGTAGTGTTGCAATATGGTCGATATTAACGCCTAAAAGGATTGAGCTCATTTTCCAATACTCCGTGCTCTGGAGAGGGCTATTGTTGGCATAAATAGCTCTCTACTTTTTAATGGTTTGCCGCCAAGATACGGCTTTAAGGCTATGCGTGTAAAGCGTTTTGCCGCTTTTAACTGCTCTTTAGTGATAAACCTACGTTCGCTGATTGCAATAAGTTCATCGCCCATAAAAGTCAGGTTATCTCGACGTACTGAAGCGATGAAACCTTTCTGCTCTCGATAGCGATAAGTCATGCTCGGATCAATCGCTTCGCCAGTGCCCGCGCAGTGTAAAAAGTCGACGCCGTAACCCATAGCAGATAATAGAGCCAGCTCAAAGCGACGCAGTGCTGGCTCAGGATTATCATTATGCGCCAGCTCTGTTAAAGCATGAAGATAGTCGTGAAAAAGTGCAGGCATCGGTACTTCCGCCATCAATACCCGACCGATAAGCTCGTTCACGTACATGCCTGAATACAGATTAATACCGGCGAGAGGGAGCCCCAAGCTGATGGGTTCAGCTTGGCGTAAGGTTTTCATCGAACCATTACCAGACCACTTAAGCAATAGCGGCGTAAAAGGTTGTAATGCACCTTTCAAATTGGAACGCTTGCTGCGAGCGCCTTTAGACATCAACGTCACCCGACCGAACTCTTCGCTGAAGACGTCCAAGATCAGGCTCGACTCACTGTATGGTCGACGGTGCAACACAAAGCATCGCTGTAACCCTTCGCTCAATCACTTACCCTTATTACAGATACAAAAAGAGAGAGTTCGCACTCTCTCTTGAAATTATATTCAGTTCAACTTTCTTACTTCTTAATTCTTACTATCAGAAAGTGACGTTCAATATATTATAGATCGTCGATGTAGCCTAACGAGCGAAGTGCACGCTCATCATCAGCCCAGCCAGATTTAACCTTGACCCAAGTCTCTAGGTAAACCTTACGGCCGAATAGCTCTTCCATATCGATACGCGCTTCACGACCAATCGTTTTGATCTTCTCGCCCGCTTTACCAATCACCATTTTCTTCTGGCCTGTACGCTCAACAAGAATCAGTGCATTGATGTGGAAGCCATCGTTATCTGGGTTGTAATCGAAACGTTCGATTTCAACCGTTACCGAGTAAGGTAGCTCGTCACCCGTAAAGCGCATCAGCTTTTCACGGATAATTTCAGAGGCCATAAAACGTTGCGAGCGATCAGTCACGTATTCTTCAGGGAAGTGGTGTGTCGCTTTAGGTAAATGTTCACGTACGTGCTTACGCAGTACATCAATATTTTTACCTTGCTTCGCTGAGATTGGCACTACATCAATGAAGTCCATCTTCTTAGAGACTTCCATCATGTGCTGCATCACGTTAGTACGGTCTTGAACGTTATCTACTTTGTTGATGCAAAGTACAACTGGGAAGTCAGTCTTCTTCAGTTTGTTCAGAACCATCTCATCGTCGTCAGTCCAGTGAGTACCATCGACAAGGAAGAATACTAGGTTTACATCACTCAATGAGCTGTTCGCCGCACGGTTCATCAAGCGGTTGATGGCACGCTTTTCTTCAATATGAAGTCCAGGAGTATCAACAAAGATCGCTTGGTAATCACCCTCAGTTTCAACGCCCATAATACGGTGACGTGTCGTCTGTGGTTTACGTGATGTAATAGAAATCTTCTGACCCAGAATATGGTTCAGAAGCGTCGACTTACCTACATTTGGGCGACCGACAATAGCGATGAAGCCACAGTGTTGGTTTTCCGGTAGGCCTGTTTTTTTGCTATCAGATGAAAAGAATGCATCGATATCGAAATCTTGGTTGTTATCAGACATTGCTTAGTTGCTCTAATGCTGTTTCAGCAGCCGCTTGTTCTGCCTTGCGGCGGCTAGTGCCTTTACCGATAACAGGTTTATCCACACCTGCCACTTCACACTCAACCGTAAACTCTTGGTTGTGTGCTTCACCTTTAATATTAGTCACTGTGTAGACAGGTAGAGGATTTCTTCGACCTTGCAAAAACTCTTGTAGGCGAGTTTTCGGATCTTTTTGAGATACTCCAGGCTGAATAGCATCTAGGCGAGATTGGTACCAGCTTAAAATAATGCCGCGAACCGTCTCGGTATCACTATCTAAATAGACAGCGCCTATGACCGCTTCAACCGCATCCGCTAGAATAGAATCACGACGGAAACCGCCACTCTTCAACTCACCTGGACCTAATTTTAAGTAATCTCCTAGTTCGAATTCACGACCTAGTTCTGCCAATGTATGACCACGTACTAATGTTGCGCGCATGCGGCTCATATCACCTTCGTTTACCTTAGGAAAACGGTGGTAAAGATCATCAGCGATAACAAAACTTAAAATTGAATCGCCCAGAAACTCAAGACGTTCGTTATGTTTACCTGCGGCGCTGCGGTGAGTCAGCGCCAAGTGGATAAGATCGGCATCATTAAACTGATAGCCAATCTTTCTCTCTAGTTTATCAATTGGAGAATTCATGCTCTCTCGATGTGTTATGTGATCGATTAATGAATCCCACCGATGCGATTAAAACGCACACCAGTAGGAATCCATGTTGGAAGTACACTGTCTGAACCGCGTTCGAATTCGAAGCTGATCCAAATAGCAACGGCCTTACCAACAAGGTTTGCTTCAGGGACAAAGCCCCAGTAACGGCTATCGGCACTGTTGTCACGGTTATCACCCATCACAAAGTACTGGCCTTCTGGAACGACCCATTCGTTAACACCATTGCGAGGCTGATATGCTTGCACACGATCGCGGCGCAATGGGTTAACTAAAATCTGGTGTTCTACGTCTCCAAGCTGTTCGTTCAGCTGAATCAGAGGCACACCATCTTGAATAAATTGGCTCTCTTCAACATTACTTAGTTTCACTGGTTCACAGCTACTTGTACCCTTCGCCTGAATGCAGATCTCTTTACGACTGCTGTAGCGAATGGTGTCACCTGGCATACCAACAACACGCTTGATGTAGTCGATGTTAGGCTGAGGTGGGTACTTAAATACGATTGAATCACCACGCTCTGGCTTGCCCGTTTCTACCAGTTGAGTGCGCCATACTGGGTCTTTTAGACCGTACGCGTACTTCTCTACCAAGATGAAGTCACCAACCAAAAGCGTTGGCATCATCGAGCCAGAAGGGATTTGAAACGGTTCATAAATAAATGAACGCAGAACCAAAACAAATGCAATTACCGGGAAAATGGACACACTGTTCTCAACCCACCAAGGTTGAGCCGTAACTTTTGCGCTAGTTTCAGCGTCTAGGCCATTCGATTGTGCTTCAACGTCAGCAAGCTTTTGCTGGCGCTTCTTCGCCCACACAAACTTTTCCAACGCCCATACAATGCCGGTCACTAGAGTTACGATCACTAAGATAAGCGAAAATGTATTAGCCATTGATATCCCTTAAATTTCATTTCTTTAAAAATAACGAAAGTGAAAGAGCATAACTCTTTCACTCTGCTTAATATTTCTAATTTGTATCAATCATGCTGACTAAATGCTGGGAAGATTACGAAGGAAAAATCGTTTAGTTCGAGGCGCAAAGTGCAGTGACTAGTGGGCCTAATTGCAATCTTTGCAACAAAGAAATAAACGATTTTAACCAGTAATGTTCAGCAGATAGTTAGTGCGATTGATACCTAGTCTTTGCCAACATGAAGGATTGCAAGGAAAGCTTCTTGAGGCAGTTCAACGTTACCGATCTGCTTCATACGCTTCTTACCTTCTTTTTGTTTCTTAAGAAGTTTCTTCTTACGACTGATATCACCACCGTAACATTTTGCGATTACGTTCTTACGCAGTTGTTTCACTGTAGAACGAGCAATGATGTGGTTACCAATCGCTGCTTGAATCGCGATATCGAACATCTGACGAGGGATGAATTCTTTCATCTTCTCTACCAGTAGACGACCACGAGACTGAGCAATATCTTTGTGCGTAATGATAGCTAGTGCATCAACTGTTTCGCCATTCAGCAGTACGTCTACACGTACCATGTTTGATGGCTCGTAACGTTGGAAGTTGTAATCCAATGATGCATAGCCGCGAGACGTTGACTTCAGACGGTCGAAGAAGTCTAGAACTACTTCTGCCATAGGAAGATCGTACGTCACAGCAACTTGGTTACCGTGGTAGACCATGTCTACTTGTACGCCACGCTTCTCAACACACAGTGTGATTACGTTACCTAGGTAATCCGAAGGTACCAGAATATTACAGCGTGCAATTGGCTCACGAATTTCTTCTAGGTCATTAACCGCTGGCAGTTTAGCCGGGCTATCAACGTAAAGAACCGTTTTATCTGTTTTTACAACTTCATACACTACTGTTGGAGCAGTTGTGATTAGGTCTAGGTCGTATTCACGCTCTAGACGCTCTTGGATGATCTCCATGTGAAGCATTCCTAAGAAGCCACAACGGAAACCAAAACCAAGTGCTGCTGAGCTTTCTGGTTCAAAGAACAGTGATGCATCGTTCAGGCTTAATTTGCCTAACGCGTCACGGAAGTTTTCGTAGTCATCAGATGATACAGGGAATAGACCAGCGTATACCTGAGGCTTCACTTTTTGGAAACCAGGTAGACGTTCAGTGCTGCCGCCTTTTGCAAGCGTCAACGTATCACCAACCGGTGCACCTAGGATGTCTTTAATACCACAAACAACCCAACCTACTTCGCCAGTATTTAGCTCTGTAGTATCGATTTGCTTAGGCGTGAAGATACCTAGACGGTCAACACCCCATACTTGGTCTGTCGACATTACTTTGATCTTATCGTTCTTCTTCAGCTTACCGTTTTTGATACGAACCAAAGAAACTACGCCAAGGTAGTTATCGAACCAAGAGTCAATGATCAACGCTTGTAGAGGCGCTTCAGGATCACCTTCCGGTGGCGGGATTGCCGTCACGATGTTTTCTAGAACATCATCAACACCCAAACCTGTTTTCGCAGAACAGCGAGTCGCTTCCATCGCATCGATGCCAACGATCTCTTCGATTTCTTCAGCAACACGTTCTGGTTCAGCAGCTGGTAGGTCAATCTTGTTCAAGATTGGCACTACTTCCAGTTCCATTTCGATTGCTGTGTAACAGTTTGCTAGAGTTTGTGCTTCAACACCTTGGCCAGCATCCACTACAAGTAGTGCGCCTTCACAAGCCGCTAGAGAACGAGATACTTCGTAAGAGAAGTCTACGTGTCCAGGAGTGTCGATAAAGTTAAGTTGGTAAGTTTCACCATCTTTAGCTTTGTAATCTAAAGTCACACTCTGCGCTTTAATTGTAATACCACGCTCGCGTTCTATATCCATAGAATCGAGGACTTGAGCTGCCATCTCACGTTCACTTAATCCTCCACAAACTTGGATTAAGCGGTCAGAAAGGGTCGACTTACCGTGGTCGATGTGGGCGATAATCGAAAAATTACGAATGTGCTTCATAGGCTTGGTGTGACTAAACTCTTTGAATAGGGATAATAAGAAAGCCGCGACGCGTCCAATCTACAGTCAGCATTGGTGGCGGCATTTCAATCAAGTTGGCAGATTCTACCCAATTTAAGGGCAAGAAGCATCATAAATTAGACGAGAGACTCACCTAGGATTCGAATCAAGACGACTTCTTGCTTGGATTTGTCTTCCATGGGTTTGGCTAACCGCTTCGCTAAGGCAACCCCACCAGCAGTAAACAGTGCTGCACTTAAGATAACAATGCCCTCGCCCCCCTGGAGTGAGGGTTGTAACAAGAGTTGCCCAAAACCAGCACCAATCATCAACATGAAAAGTGGGATGAGATAAACAATCGCCGCCGACTGAAGTAGGCTTTTTTCTGGAAAGCCAATTTCTACGATTTGTCCAGCTTTGACTAAGCTTTTGGTTTTAAGCTGCCAAAACAAAGATTTATTGCCAACAGCCTTGGTCACAATACCCGTACCGCAGTTTTTTTGAGAAGAACAGCTGCTACAACTGGTTTGTTGTTCGCAGCTCAATTGAACAAAGTATTGCTTACCTTTTTGTTCAACCGAGCTAACGGTCGCCAGCGCGGTCATCATTGCGCTTGTACCGATTTATTAAATGTAACTGACTGAGCAATACGTTTTGCAGTTGCCGGCGGAATGTCACCAACCACAGAGATCTCTTTATCGCCAATCACTAAGCTGTGCAAGGTTCTACGCCCTTGACGCACCAGCTGCCCTTTCAATGAATGCTCATCTTTTTCCGCGATATAAACCGAAAAGTTAAACAGTCCATCACTGAAAAGCTGACTTTCAACCATTTTATCGGTCGCAGCCATTTGATAGCGGCTAAGCTCTTTTGATTTAAACCCTTCAGGAATCCACGACGCTTGCCAGTTAGTTTCACTCACTAAGCCTTCCGGTAATGATAAAACTTTCGGCAATTGAGCTTGGCTCAAGCCACCCATAGCCTCAGCAATCTTATCGTTCACCACGTAAGAGATAGTGCGGTACTGTTCAAGCACTTCGCCATCACGATCCAAAAGGTCGGCACGCAAAGGAAGATTCGTTTTTTCGTCTACCCAAACCACGTAAGAGTAGCGAAGGCCATCTTTCGGCACGACACGCAGCACTTGAGTGGTGCTACCTGCTTCACGAGAGCGACCAACTTTCACAAAGTCGTAGTACTGATTCAGAGATTCGATATCTCGATTAATCATCGGAATAACAGGCGCAACCATGCTGCCTGACTGAATCGTAAATGGCTCTGTACCCGGCTCGATGTAGCTAACTTCGTTGCCACGTCGAATGACTTCACGAACAGGGCCGCTTAGATAAACAAGGTGTGCAAGTTGTTGGTCGTCGTTAACCGCATGGCGATAAACAAGAGGCTCAATACTGCTCTTCTTTATCAAAATGTAGGAGAGTTCGTAATTTAGATGCTGACTGGCCTCGTTCATTTGATGCAACAAGGCCTTTGCAGTGGTTTCCTCTGCAAAGGCTGTTGGAGACATCAAGCTGAACAGTGTCAGTGCACTGACCAGGATTTTCTTCATTCAATGTCCGATTCTAGATGTGCATCTTGCATTGGCGATGCATCACTGTTTAATCTTAGCTGCAGCTCATAATCTTCTAACAATGCATGAACGCGTTTGCGCTGCTCTTGCAAGTTAGCTTCAGATGCTGGTTTCTCAACAGAGTCACGCGTTAAACTTACTGGTTCCGCAGAACCGGCAAATGGAATCGTCTGGAGTACAGGCAACTGCTCTGGTGCTGCAGGGTCGCTACCACCATATTGTTGAACACCTAATACAACGGCTAATGAAACACACGCTGCCACGGCAACTTGTCCAAACTGTTGTAACCACGCCGGAAGCTGACGCTTCGCTTGCTGAGGTTTAGGTTGCTCTTCAATTGGAGCAACAGTAGGTTCAACATTCACTTGGTGCAGGTTCGACATTGAACCATGTGCAGGCTCGT
Source organism: Vibrio sp. 10N.261.52.C2 (assembly GCF_041471425.1). NCBI lineage: Bacteria > Pseudomonadati > Pseudomonadota > Gammaproteobacteria > Vibrionales > Vibrionaceae > Vibrio > Vibrio sp. 10N.261.52.C2. The sequence continues at coordinate 36,043 of NZ_JBFROH010000017.1, forward strand.
TCTCAAGCGCTGCCGCTACACTATTAGCAATGTTCCACTCTGGAGTTTCTGGCGAATCCCCACGCATAACATCACCAATTAAATGGTAACTCTGCCAAGTATCCATGCTTTCTTGATCAGATTCTAGATCTACAATGAGAGCTTTATCGATCGTTTCACCATCCATGAGTGCCGAAAGCTTTTCTTTATCAGCCATTATTTTCACCATAATTATTACAAGTTCTAGCGTTGCAAAAGAGGTTTGATTTTCTTTTCCACCGCTTCACGAGCTCGGAAAATACGCGAACGTACGGTTCCTACAGGGCAATCCATTACTTCTGCAATCTCTTCGTAGCTCAAACCTTCGAGCTCTCGCAACGTCATTGCAGTTTTTAAGTCTTCTGGTAGCGCTTCAATCGCTCCAAAAACAACTTGTTTCAATTCTTTAGACAGCGTTAAGTTCTCAGGGTTCGATATTTCTTTTAACGCGCTGCCTGTTTCGTAATATTCTGCATCTTCTGCATCTACATCGGTTACTGGCGGCCTACGGCTTTGGGCAACGATATGATTTTTAGCGGTGTTCACGGCAATTCGGTATAACCATGTATAGAAGGCACTCTCGCCACGAAAGTTAGGTATCGCGCGGTAAGCTTTAATAAAAGCTTCTTGTGCTACATCAGGTACATCACCGGAATTATTCACGTATCGAGAGATAAGATTACAAACTTTGTTTTGATACTTAACCACTAGTAAGTTAAATGCCTGCTTATCTCCACTCTGAACTCGCTCAATCAACACTTGATCGGTTAGCTGCTCGTTCATTCGAGCGGGTACTCCTATTGTTATAACCCTCACCTTCACAGATATGGGTACTAATTATGCGAAATGTAGTATTGACACCACCGTCTACAAGAGCACTATTGTGACTAAGCCAAATACCGAAAGTTCCAACTTTCTTAAAATTATTTGCCATTATTGTTTCACAATGTGATGTAATAAAAATAGCTATCCCTATCAATTTGGGGAAACTTGAGCAAAAGCAATGGTATTGAGCAATTAAATATTTCTAGATAGCTGTCTATATATTGATTTTGCATAGCGTTTAAGGATGACTCTGGAGAGATTATAACAGTCTTAGCCAAACTCCTAAAACAAGACAAAGTCAATTGAGAGTGGACAACTCGACTATAGCCCGGGATTTAATAAGTTTTATGAACGCAAACCGTGAACATCAGTGTGATGTATTAGTGGTAGGAAGTGGTGCGGCAGGCTTGTCATTAGCCTTACGCGTAGCAGAACATGCAAAAGTAATTGTATTAAGCAAAGGACCACGCAGCGAAGGATCGACGTATTACGCACAAGGTGGTATCGCCGCGGTGTTCGATGAGTCGGACAGTATTGAGTCTCATGTAGAGGATACTCAAATCGCTGGGGCTGGGTTATGCGAAGAAGATACAGTTCAATTCATTGCTGAAAATGCGAAAGAGTGTGTGCAATGGCTGATTGATGGTGGTGTTCCATTTGATAAAGATGAGAACAGCACAGAAGGCCAACCAAAATATCACCTCACTCGTGAGGGTGGCCACAGTCACCGCAGAATTCTGCACGCTGCCGATGCAACTGGCATGGCGATGCAAACCTCACTACAAGATAACGTCAACAACCACCCAAATATCGAGATCTTCGAGCGCCACAATGCGCTGGATTTGATCACGGAAGATAAGATTGGTGGTTCAAAAGACAAGGTGATCGGTGCCTACATTTGGAACCGTAACCAAGAACATGTTGAAACCGTGCGCGCTAAGTTTGTTGTATTAGCAACAGGCGGCGCTTCAAAGGTTTACCAATACACCTCTAACCCAGATGTTTCTTCAGGTGATGGTATTGCTATCGCTTGGCGTGCGGGTTGTCGTGTGGCAAACCTTGAGTTCAACCAGTTCCACCCAACTTGTTTATTCCACCCAGAAGCGCGTAACTTCCTACTAACGGAAGCACTGCGTGGTGAAGGTGCTTACTTGCGTCGTCCAGATGGTTCTCGCTTTATGAAGGACTTCGATGAGCGCGGTGAACTGGCGCCACGTGATGTGGTTGCTCGTGCAATTGACTTCGAAATGAAGCGCTTGGGTGCCGACTGTATGTATGTTGATATCAGCCACAAGCCTGAAGAATTCATCACAGCGCACTTCCCGATGATCCATACTCGCTTGATGGACTTGGGCATCGATATGACCAAAGAGCCGATCCCTATCGTACCAGCCGCTCACTACACGTGTGGTGGTGTCATGGTGAATAAGCAGGGTCAAACCGACCTAACGAACTTGTATGCGATTGGCGAAGTGAGCTACACCGGCTTACACGGTGCAAACCGAATGGCTTCTAACTCACTGCTTGAGTGTGTGGTTTACGCATGGGCAGCAGCAAAAGATATCGTTGAGAACATCGACCAATCTCAACTGTGCGCTGAACTGCCAGCATGGGATGAAAGCCAGGTCACCAACAGTGATGAAGAAGTTATCATTCAACACAACTGGCACGAACTGCGCCTATTCATGTGGGATTACATGGGCATTGTTCGAACGGATAAACGACTAGAGCGAGCATTGCGTCGCATTCAGATGCTGCAACAAGAAACTCATGAGTACTACAGCTACTTCAAGGTTTCGAATAACCTATTAGAACTGCGTAACTTGCTACAAGTGGCAGAGCTAATGGTTCGTTGTGCAATGCAACGTAAAGAGAGCCGCGGCCTCCACTACACGTTGGATTACCCTGAACTTGCAGAAGACAGTGGCCCAACGATTCTGACGCCAGAGAAACGCCAATCATAATAATTGGTTAAACGTGCTTAGCGAATTAGCCGTCAGCGGAAAATGATTAAACGAAAGGGAGCCGAGTGCTCCCTTTTCTTTTGTCTAACGCTTTCTTTTATCTAATACTTTCTTTCATCGAATAGTTTGGCTTCTCTAGCGCGCTCGTTGTAAGTTCGCCAGAAAATGGCGATATTCTCGCTCGCAACAGCTGTCCCGCCAAAGCAGTACCGAGTGCCCACATTCAAACTGCAATTTAACGAAGAACTGCGCCCAGATCTTATCAACGGACTTGAGTCGGTAAGTTCGGTCATTGAGTCGAATATCACCATCCTCTCTGTAATCAAAACGCCCATAGACACTATTTAGAATCACATGATTGTTTCTGAACAAGCGGATCATTAAAGCTAAGCAATAAAGGCTGGCGGCAAGTGGAATAGAAGACAGGACGATGAAAAACAAAAGGCACCCAAAAATAGTGCCTTTTGCAAATAATGCGGAATACGAAGGGTTAAGCTGAAGCTTAACGAACCTTGCTGAGGTTGTGTGCGACAATTTTATCAACCATTGATGCATGGCCTAGGTTTTCACTGCGTCCGTGGCCCATTACCCAAGTAAACAAATCTGGATCATCACACTCTAATAGAGAAACAAACTCGCGCTGTTCCTGCTCTTGCAATGAATCAAAACACTCTTCGAAAAATGGCATGATGACTACATCAAGTTCTAACATGCCGCGACGGCAACCCCATTTAATTCGTGCTTTCTGCTCTGCAGTGTACATTGGCTATCCTCACCTATAATTTTTCTTTCTCGGAGTGTAACAAGTCATACGCCCTGCAACTACTATGTGAGTCACAGTCCCTATCTAAGCTCACAAAAAAACCTAGGCTGACAAAGAAACAGAACCGGATTAACATAGAGCCAAATAAAATTCTTAGGAAAGATAAAATGGATTGGAAAAACATATTTCAGCCACTCGCTCATACGCAAAATGAATCGCTTCCAGAACTGATGATGACACACGTATCAGACTGGAGTGCAATTACCATGATAGGCGATGACAAAAAGTCGTACCTACAGGGTCAAGTAACGTGCGATGTCGTCACTCTTCCTAATGATGAATCCACGTTAGGCGCGCACTGTGATGCAAAAGGAAAGGTATGGAGCATCTTCCGCCTGTTCCATCACAATGGCGGTTACGCACTCATGCAGCCTAAATCTGCGATTGAAGTAGAGCTGGTCGAAATCAAAAAATACGCCGTGTTCTCTAAGGTTGATATCGAGCAAACGACAGATGTTGTTATCGGTGTGATGGGTGCGTCTGCGGATCAATATATTGATTCAATTTCAGAAGGCCAAGGTAACGTGCGTGCTATCTCTGGTGGCACAGCGGTTAAAGTCTCAGACAATCGCTGGGCGTTGCTTATTACGGAAGAAGTTGCTGCAACTTTAGTCTCAAGTAGTTCAGCAGAAAAAGTATCAGAAGCACTTTGGCAGTATTATGAAATTCTTGATGCTCAGCCTAACCTATCGAAAGCAGAGCAAAACGAGCACATCCCTCAAGCGCTTAACCTGCAAGCGATTGGTGGAATCAGCTTTTCAAAAGGCTGCTACACAGGTCAAGAAACGGTAGCTCGTGCCAAGTACCGTGGCATGAACAAGCGTGAGATGCGCATTGTTTCAGGAACGACAGCAGAAGTATTGTCTCTAGAGAACCCAATTGAACTAGAGCGTAGTGTGGGTGAGAACTGGCGTGGCGCAGGCCGACTATTAAACGTCTATCAATTTGCTGATAACCGAGCGATTGGTTTGATGGTACTGCCAAACAACCTTGATGACGATGTTCAGCTGCGACTGACCGCGCAGCCTGATCAAACATGGAATATCCTGCCACTGCCGTACAGCCTTGACGACGAGTAACCACGTGGAAACGCAGATTACACAATGGCTGGATCAACAGCAGGTGAATTATCGCCTGCTGATGCAAAGCAAGCCAACCACCAGCATTGAAGAAACTGCACAAGAGCGAGGCATCGACGCCTCTCAAATGGTGAAGTGCATCCTGCTCAAGGATATGGGCAACCAGTATGCGTTAGCCTGTACTGCTGGCGATCGCTCTGTCGACCCCAAGAAAGTACGCTCGGTACTGAATTGCCGTCGAATGACCTGCGTGTCGCTCGCAGATGTTGAAGCGATCACCGGTTTTAAAGTGGGTTGTGTTGGTCCGCTCGCTCTCAAGAGACACATGCCGATCATTTTTGATCCTTCCATTCAAAACAACTCGACCGTAACCATTAGCTCCGGCGACCGAATGGCTGGCGTTGCGCTGGATCTCAATGATCTTATGGCGCTATGTGCACCGACCGTCGCGGACATCAGTCGATGATCGTTTAGATCATGCTTCGCAAACTTCATTTTAATATTTCATTGAGTACATTTTTAGTGTGAACCTCGTCATAAGAAGAACACACCATTAATAAATAGTTACTCAAAATAAAAGCATAAGTAGTCACAAAGTTAAATTTGCGTTATTGTAAATTTACTGACTAGCTATTAAGCAAATCAGTGCAAGTGAATCCACTGAGTAACATCAGTATCCACTTTTGTGTAATGCATCTGTGACTATTCGCCCGTTTTAGACGGGCTTTTTTTTGTCCGAAATTTACAATTTGATTACACAAACAAAAAAATCCCGCCTATTCTTATACTTGTAACATTATCACTGCTTAATACTGAACAGAAAAGTTCACGGCAGTTCACTACTCAGTATTATTTTGGGGAGGAGCTCACGTAAAAATAGATATTTACTGAAGAAAGTGCTTAGAACAGCACAAATATCTAATTAACGTCAACGCTACTGCATATAACTCCATGCTTATCACAATTATTATCTCGGAGTTTTTCTATAATATGCAGGCTAGGTAAATATAAGGATAATTAAGAATGAGACTGTTTAAGCGCTATACACCGAGTATGATTGCTAAACATGTAAGTCGACTTTTCAAAGGACGAATCTACATTTACGGCGTAGGAAAATTTGAGTTTGATAACGGTAAGCTAGTGCTACCAGACCGAGCAGAAAAACGTCACTTTCAAACAGTGAAAGAAATAAATAGTGAAATCATGAAACTGCGCTGCGCGTACGCATGACCTGATTATCTACAGAATTAAAAACAAAAAGGGTTGGCATTATGCCAACCCTTTTTTCGTACCAATTTTCGTATCAATGATGATTCGATATACCACCAGAACACTATGTCATTATCGATGAGTCACTGGACGCTTAGCTAAGTCAGGAAGATTGCCCGACAAACCCAGCGCTCGCTTCATTATCTCATCTTTCGCACCCGGTAATTGACCAGCAAGCTTCATACCGATACCACGAATTAGCTTCTTAGCCGGATTATCGCCTTCAAACAGATCTTTAAAGCCCTGCATTGAAGCAATCATTTTCGCCGCCTCAGCTTTTCTCCAGCGCTCGTAGCCGCGAAGATTACGCTTGGTGCCAATATCCTCACCCGCAGACCATAGCTTTAACAGCTCTTGCGCTAAGCTTGCTGCGTCTAATAAGCCAAGGTTCACACCCTGCCCTGCTAATGGGTGAATGGTATGAGCAGCATCACCAACCAAAGCCACACGCTCTACCGCAAAGTCACGCGCATAACGCATGCGCAGTGGGAAGGCAAAACGGTCACCAACCACTTCACATAAGCCCAGCTTTGCATCGAACTCAGCTGTTAACTGCTTGTTGAATTCAGCATCCGACATTGATACGAGGTTCTCGGCACGATTTGGTTCCGTAGACCAAACAATCGAGCTCATGTTGCTTGGTTGCATTGGTAGGAATGCCAATGGGCCTTGAGGCGTGAAGATTTGACGAGCAACGCTGTGGTGCGGCTCTGTGGTTTTGATGTTCGCGACAATCGCACTGTGTCCGTAATCCCAATGTGTTAATGGGATATCTTGCTGCTTACGAACCCAAGAGTTTGCGCCGTCTGCTCCAACAACTAACTTAGCTGTCAGTGCTTGACCATTGTCCAATGTTAACCAAGCTTCACTTTCACCAATCGCCATCGTTTTACACGTTGCGGGCATATACAGGCTGACGTTGTCTTGTTTCTTAACCTGATCAAGCAGCGCTAATTGAATCACACGGTTTTCAACGATATGACCAAGATTAGGCTGAGCCAAGCGTGTCGAGTCAAACTCAATACGAGCGAAACTGTCTTGTTCCCACACTTCCATCGCTTGATACGGTGCAGCGCGTCTTTGTTCGATACCTTGCCATGCACCTAGGTTACGAAGAATCACTTCACTAGAACGACTCAACGCGGATACACGCACATCAGGCAGCTCACTCAGCCCTTCACTAGGCGCTCTGCCTTCAATGACAGCGATTCTTAGGTCACTGTCTTTTAGGGCAGCAGCAAGCGCTAGGCCAACCATGCCACCACCAACAATCGCGATATCAACACTTTGCATCATTATTTATTACCTTATCTTTCTACTAGGCCAAGCGTATGACGCAAAAGTGGACCTTTAAGTGGTGGAAGGTTATCTATTACGGCTAACCCAAGATTACGCCCAATGCGAGCGGTCATATAATCGTTTGAGAACAGGTGAACTAGGCTTGAAGTCAACGTGATCGTTGCGTCTCGGTCTTGTTCTCTACGCTTTCTAAAGTTAACAAGACCACGGTAACGACCTACATCATCTAACTGGGTACACAACTCTTCTGCCAAGGAAGCCACATCTCGGATGCCTAGGTTAAAGCCTTGCCCCGCAATTGGGTGAAGCGTTTGAGCAGCATTACCAACAATGGCAAATCGATGAGAGATATTTTGCTGTCGGTGACGAAGAATCAGAGGGTAACTCGCGCGCTTGCCGACCTTCTCTAATCGGCCAAGTCGCCAGCCAAAGTCATTCTGCAATTGCTCAAGAAATTCATTGTCGTTTAGCGTCATCACTTTTTGTGCTTGCTCTGGTGTTAAACACCAAACCAGCGATAAACGGTTGTCACTCATCGGTAATAGAGCAACTGGCCCATGATGGGTAAAACGCTCAAATGCGCGACCTTGGTGAGGTTCACTCGCCACAATATTGGCAATCACAGCGACTTGCTCAAAGTCATGCTCACTCAATGAGATATTGAGCTGTTGGCAACAGGTTGAGATTGCACCGTCAGCAGCAACCAGTAACTTAGTGGTTACTGTTTGCCCACTTGTCAGTTCAATCGTCGTCAACGCTTCTTCACGTTCAACTTTACTAACAGACTCAGGACAAAGCATGGTAATTGCCGCTTCTGATTCAAGTTTCTGCTGATAGATTCGACCCACATCTGCTAACTCGACCACGTAGCCAAGCGCATCTACAGCAAGCTCTTCACTGTAGATGTCTGTCATTCCGGCATGCCCGCGATCCGAAACATGGATATCTTTAATCGGGGTCGCGACCGGAGCGATAGATTGCCATAAGCGCAAAGAATCCAGGATCTGCACCGTGCCATAGGACAAAGCAATCGAACGAGAATCAAACCCAGGGTGAGCTTGATGATCAACCTGATAAGGCTCCACTACCGCAATCGACAGTGAACCTTGGCTTAGGTGATTCAAAGCAAGGGCTAAGGTTGCCCCTGCCATTGCGCCACCAGCAATTACAACATCATACTGAGCCATCATAACCTCAAACCGGCCAACGAATTAATGAATGGTAGGCGCCGCATCTTCAGATGGGCGAGCACCAAATTCAGCATGAATCGTTAGTGCACACGCTTTTACGTGCTCAATAACGTGCTCTAGAAGCTGCGCTTGCTCTTCCAGATCATCTTCTTCGTCAATGCCTAGCTTAGCCATCTCTTCTAGATCAGCTAATGCTTCTTTTGTACTGTCAGACGCTTTGTTCAATTGAGCGCCAACCAAGCCTAGACCAGTAATGAAATGGTTAATCCAATCAGACACACCATCAGCCAAGTCAAATAGGCTTGCGCTTGCGTCTTCGTCAGGCAGCAACATAGACAATTCCATACCCGAACCTGTGATTTCACTGGTCGTTACTTTCAGTGTCGCTTCCGCTAGCGTTAATGCGCGATCTGGCCAACCCATGCCTTCATTGGTGTAATCGAAGATCCGTGGTTGCCAGCTTTTATCTGCAAGGCTTAAGCCTCCGCTTAACATACCCGTTAATAAACCGTGCATCTCAGCAGGGGTTACGGCTAGACTTGCCGATTGAAGTTCAGTCGCAACCGTTAGGTAGTCAGGTAAAGTAGTTTCGCTCATCAGATAGCTCGCTCAGTTATTCTTTATATCGATAGTATAATCGTACCACTTCACCCCAATTCTGGTAAGCATCGATCCCCAGCAATTGAAGGATGACTGACTACCAATTGTTCAATTTGCTGAATTACTGTGTGCTCAAGCTCTCATTTACAAACAGTCACTCTGAAAAGCTTGAATCTTAATAGCGGTTTACCTATAGTTTCTCCCTCAGAGGAGATTGCTTCCTCATCGGTACTTGCACTTTTTCTTTCTCAAAAAATGGCGAAGGGCAACAGCCTTAAAATAGCGCGTTAAAGAGTTCATCCATCATGAGTAATCAAGCGGTAGACGTTGAAATATTAGGAAAACTGACTCGAGTGAATTGTCCACCAGGGCAAGAAGAGTCATTGATTGCAGCGGCGGCCGATCTTGATAATCGATTGAAAGAGATGGCTGAACGTACTAAGGTAACCAATGAAGTGAAGCTGCTGACTATCGCAGCTCTGAATATTTGCTACGAATTACAAACCAAGAAGTTTGAAGCAAATGATGAACAAAACGCACTGACCGAGCGAATGGAACAGCTCACGACATCACTTTCAGATGTCCTCAGTAAAGTTAAGCACGGACAGCAATAGCGTACACAAAATTTACCCTGGAGTGTTTGTCAGAGGATTCACGTCCCCGAGCCGATAAGCAATCCCTAAGGGTTAGTACTTGAGTGCTATTGAGCATGCTCGGTCCGCCGAGAAGCCTACGGTAATCATTGCTGATCCGCCTTGAACTCGCTGGTTCAAGGGCCATCTATTCTCAACGGCACTTTGGGGTATCCCTTCTTATGAAGACGCTCACACGCAGCGAATTTCGCAAACAGATCCGTATCAAACGCAATGCCTTATCTGGCGACCAACAAACTCAATCCGGTATCGACTTAGTTAAGCAGTGCATGCAGCTTGATGAAATTCAGTCTGCTCAGCATATTGCCCTCTATATCTCTATCGATGGCGAACTCGATACTCAGCCTTTAATCGAATGGTTATGGGCGCAAGGTAAGCAAACTTATTTACCAGTATTGCACCCCTTCTCTGCCGGGCACCTGCTGTTTTTACACTACTCGCCAACCACACCGACGGTCTTGAATAAGTACGGTATTGTCGAACCTCAGCTCAATCAAATGCTGGTTAAACCTTGTCAGCAACTCGACCTTATTCTTACGCCCCTTGTCGGCTTTGACTCCCATGGCCATCGTTTAGGTATGGGCGGCGGATATTACGATCGCACCTTGGCAAAGTGGTTCGAGACGGGCGAAGGTGCAGCTCCTATTGGTTTGGCTCATGATTGCCAACATGTTGATACGCTACCGATTGAAGAATGGGACATTCCGTTACCTAAAATCGTGACTCCGAGTAAAACTTGGCAATGGGAAAACAACCATTAAAGCGCTATAATCGCGCCGCAAACGTTAACCTCGATATTTAAACGTTAACTTCAATACGCGAACGATTAATTCAAAGCGCAAGACCTTATTCAGGAGAATGGCATGACTCAAGATGAAATGAAAAAAGCAGCTGGCTGGGCAGCACTTCAATATGTTGAAGAAGGCAGCATTGTAGGTGTAGGTACTGGCTCTACAGTAAATCACTTCATCGACGCACTTGGCACAATGAAAGACAAAATCAAAGGTGCGGTTTCAAGCTCTGTAGCCTCTACTGAAAAACTAGAAGCACTAGAAATCAAAGTATTTGAGTGCAACGACGTATTCAAACTAGACATCTATGTTGATGGCGCAGACGAGATTAACGCTTCACGCGATATGATCAAAGGCGGCGGCGCTGCTTTGACTCGTGAAAAAATCGTAGCGGCTATCTCTGATAAGTTTGTGTGTATTGTTGACGGCACTAAAGCAGTTGATGTGTTGGGTAAATTCCCACTGCCTGTTGAAGTAATCCCAATGGCACGTTCATACGTGGCACGTGAGTTGGTTAAGCTTGGTGGTGACCCAGTTTACCGCGAAGGCTGCACAACCGATAACGGCAACGTGATCCTAGATGTGTACGGCATGGCGATCGAAAACCCGAAACAACTAGAAGATATCATCAATGGTATAGCTGGTGTGGTGACGGTTGGTCTGTTCGCTCACCGTGGTGCTGATGTGGTTATCACCGGCACGCCTGAAGGTGCAAAAATCGAAGAATAAATAATAGAAGATTGAGTTTTTCTGTTACTTCATTACATACGGTGCCCTAGGGCGCCGTTTTTTTTGCTTTATTGCTGTAAAATTATGTCTTATTCCGTAATTTTCTTACCCAAAACATTTTTTTTTTGTTACTTTATTGTTCAGAAGACGCACAGGGAAAACGTTTGTCTCCTAACAAAGTGGTGAATTTGTTCCCCTTTCAGCCATTTTGTAGCACGTGCGCCGCATTTGCCCAACCTTTCCATTTTAAGGACGAGAACAATGGCCAAAGTTTCACTGGAAAAAGAAAAAATTAAAATTCTACTTCTAGAAGGTCTTCACCCTTCTTCTGTAGAAGTACTGCAAGCCGCTGGTTACACAAACATTGAGTACCACAAAGGCTCGCTACCGGAAGATGAACTTCTTGAAGCAGTAAAAGATGCTCATTTCATTGGTATTCGTTCTCGCACTAATATCTCCCAAGAAGTTATTGATGCAGCTGAAAAGCTAGTTGCCGTCGGTTGTTTCTGTATTGGTACTAACCAAGTCAACCTTCAAGCAGCAGCAAAACGCGGTATCCCTGTGTTCAACGCACCGTTCTCAAACACTCGAAGCGTTGCTGAGCTCGTTCTTGGTCAGGTTCTATTGCTACTACGTGGCATTCCAGAAAAGAACGCGCTTGCACACCGTGGCATCTGGAAAAAGAGTGCCGACAACTCTTACGAAGCCCGTGGTAAGCGTTTAGGTATTATTGGCTACGGTCACATCGGTACTCAACTGGGTATTATTGCTGAAAACCTTGGCATGCGTGTTTACTTCTACGACATTGAAAACAAACTGTCTCTGGGTAACGCAACGCAAGTTCATACCATGACGGAATTACTGAACAAGTGTGACGTAATCTCTTTGCATGTACCTGAAACCAACGAAACAAAAGACATGATGGGTAAAGAAGAGTTCGAGCGCATGAAGCCTGGTTCTATCTTTATCAACGCAGCTCGTGGCACGGTAGTCGATATTCCTGCTCTGTGTGGCGCTCTGGAGTCTGGACACCTTGCAGGTGCGGCTATTGATGTTTTCCCAACAGAACCAAAAACCAATGCAGACCCGTTTGAGTCTCCATTAATGCAGTTCGATAACGTGATCCTAACGCCTCACGTGGGTGGTTCAACTCAAGAAGCACAAGAGAATATTGGTGTTGAAGTTGCTGGTAAGCTAGCGAAATACTCTGATAACGGCTCTACGCTATCAAGTGTTAACTTCCCTGAGGTATCACTACCACTGCATACTGGAACGTCTCGTTTATTACACATTCACGAAAACCGCCCAGGCATCCTAACTCAGATCAACACCATCTTCGCTGAGGAAGGGATCAACATCGCGGGTCAATACCTACAGACTGCGGCTGATATGGGTTATGTCGTTATCGATGTAGAAGCCGATCGCTCTGAAGAAGCACTGCTTAAACTGAAAGAGATCGAAGGCACAATCCGTGCTCGTCTTCTTCACTAATCATCGCACTCAAAATGCATAAAAAAGGCTCTCATCATGAGAGCCTTTTTAGCATTTGGCCTATCGTAGGTAATTAGGTCGTCATGATCCAAAACCTTCTATAGCACTGTCATTACTCTTCGATCTGGTAGATCACATTCACGCGATCACGAATGGTGATCGTTGAGTCTTCATAAGAGTTCGATTCTGTTCTTGCATCCATCGCCATTGAACGCATGAGTACTGGCTGAGAAGATTGGGCGTTGTAATCCACGCGCCATACATCACCTAACTCTCGCTCAAAACCACTCGCCAATGATTTAGCTTTTGATGTCGCATCTTTAATGGCTTCTAAGCGCGCTTGCTCTTGATACTTAGCTTGGTCGCGAACTTGCAGTTGGATGTTGTCGATCTGATTAATGCCTTCTCCAATCGCAATATCCATGTACTCATTAAGATTAGCTAGCTCAGTCACTTGAACGGTCACATTACGTGAGGCGCGGTAGCCAACCAGTTCCGGTTTGCCATCTTTCGGGTAATGATATTGAGGAGATAAATACAGGTTAGAGCTGTGTACACTCGCCTCATCAACACCAGCTTGATGCAGCTTGTTTAGAAAGCCTGTCACGACTTTATCAACGGTATTTTTAGCCTGTTCAGCAGTCATCGTCGATTCCACGACTCTCACAGAGAATGTCGCCATATCAGGTGTAGCGATCACTTCACCATAGCCTGTCGTTGAAATATGAGGAAAGGATGGAGAGTCAGCCAATGATGGAAAACTCACAGCACTCAACGCCGCAGTAAGAGTAAGAGACGTTGCTAACATCTTTGGTACAAGCTTCATTAGGTATGACCTATGCTAAACAAATGTCCTTTCATCATAGAGCAATTTATCGTTTAGCCAATCCAGAGCACACACTTCTAACAGAACTTTGACGCTGAAAAAACCAACAGTTTACTGAGGTAAGTGATTGTGAGCAAAACTCAATATTGCTTGGGATACCTCTTTTAATACTCCGCTCTCAAGCTGCCAATGGTGCCAATAGATGCGATAAGAGAGCAGAAAGCCAGGGGTAATATCAATCAGAGCACCAGACTCGAGCTCATCGATAATCTGTAATCGGGGGATCAAGCAATAGGCTACACCCGATAATGCCAAGCGCACAAATGCTTCTGAACTGCCGACTGTATGATTGATCACACTGTCTCTCGGGACGTTAAAATGATCATGCAGAAACTTCTTATGCAGATCATCGTATTGATCATAGGAAACCGCAGGTGCTTTGCTTAAGGTGGCGTAGTTTACGCCCTCTGCAAAGTAACGCTGATGAAAGTCAGGGCTAGCCACGCACACATAATCCATCCTACCGAGATAGTCAGCACTGCAGCCAGGAATCGCTTGAGACTCCAAACTGATTGCACCGGCCACCTCGCCACTTTTAATCTTTTCAATGGTTCTCGACTCACCATGAATCGCGAGGTTCAACTCGACTTGGCGAGACTTAATCACATCCGACAAAGCTGGTAGCAACCATGTCGCCAAACTATCAGCGTTGGTGGCTATGGATATCGATAGTGGTTGATTACCCTCTTCATTCATCAACTCAGGCACAAGCTCGTGCTCTAACAAACGAACACGGCGATATAAGCCCAGTAGTTTTTTACCCGCAGGCGTTGGCCTAGGCGGGCTTTCTCTCACCAAGGCTGGCTGAGCCAACCACTTTTCCAGCTGTTTGATGCGTTGAGATACCGCCGACTGGGAGATATATAACTGCTCAGCAGCCCTTTCGAAACTACGTTGTTTTACTACAGCATCCAGTGCTTCAATCCATTTATAATCCAATCCGCGCATCAATTTGCTTCCTTTTTAAGCTAACTCATCACCACATTAGCAACTCTAATAATGGATTAAAATCATTAATTATACTTATTTAAAGGGTCAGAGTATCTTCGCCATATAGCACGTAAATATCGTTAAATAAGTGGAGGTTAAAATGAGTTTTTGGGTTTTATTACAAGGTTTTGGTCTAGGGGCAAGTATGATTATCCCTATTGGCGCTCAGAATGCGTACGTCCTAAATCAAGGGATAAAACGCAATCATCATTTAACGACAGCAACGATTTGTAGCCTGCTCGATACTCTGTTTATCTCATTAGGCATTTTTGGCGGCGGAGCGATCTTGTCGCAAAATGAATTACTGCTTACCTCAGTGACACTAGGTGGCATCGTTTTTCTGACTGTGTATGGTTTGCTCTCACTACGCAGTGCATTCAAAGTGCGCACCAGTGATGAGTCGAAAGGTGAGATATTAGCGCGTGGCAAGCGCACCGTTATTTTAGGGGCATTGGCAGTAACAGTATTAAACCCACATCTCTATTTGGATACCGTGGTAATTCTTGGATCCATTGGTGGGCAATTTGAAGGCAACGACAGAATTGCATTTGCTATGGGGACTATATTGGCTTCGTTCGTCTGGTTCTATTCTTTGTCATTAGGCGCTGCAAAACTAGGCCCGACGCTATCTAAACCTAAGGTTAAGAAAGGCATTGATATCGCAGTCGCAACCATGATGTTCGCCATAGCAACGGTGCTTACCGATGGACTTATTGAGCAATACTGGTAAATCTATTTAGCTTCATGAAACCAACAAAAAAGGCGGATAACCTAAGTTATCCGCCTTTCCTTATAAAAGCTTATAGTTATAAAAACTAACTAGGAATTAAGCTTCTACTTTATTCATGTGTACATCCATTTGCGGGAATGGAATTTCGATACCCTCGTTATCCAAGCCTTCTTTGATTGCTTGCATCAGGTCGAAATAAACATTCCAGTAGTCAGCAGTGCTAACCCATGGACGAACAACGAAGTTAACTGAAGAATCAGCAAGCGTATGAACACCAACTTGAACGCCAGGTTCTTTCAGTACACGCTCATCAGATTCACAGATCTTAGTCAGTAGCGCTTTTGTCTTCTGAAGATCAGCGTTGTAAGAAACACCAATCATTAGATCAATACGGCGCGTCGCATGACGAGAATAGTTTGTGATTGGGCTGCCGATAACGCTACCGTTAGGTACTACAACCATTTTGTTGTCTGGCGTTGTTAGAACCGTTTGGAAGATTTGAATAGAATCAACTGAACCTGCCACACCACCAATTTCCACATAGTCACCAGACTTAAATGGACGGAATGCAACGATAAGTACACCAGCAGCAAAGTTAGATAGTGAGCCTTGTAGTGCAAGACCAACGGCTAAACCAGCCGCACCAATAACAGCAACTACAGATGCCGTTTGAACACCTAAACGACCAAGTGCAGCAATTAAAACAATCACAAACAACAAGTAACGAACTAAACCATGGACGAACTCCACAACTGCTCGGTCCATTTTCTTCTTCTGAAGAACCTTAGACACGCTATTCGCTACTGCTTTAACAATAAGGTTACCAATAAATAGAATTATCAGTGCTGAAATGATATTTACGCCATATTGGATAAATAAATCTGAATTATTTGTTAACCACTGCTCTGCTTGAGACAAACCATCCACAAGTGGAGTCTCAATCGCTGTCGAACTATCAGCCATAATGTGCATCCTCTATATAATATGCTATGGGCTAAACTGCCTTAAGCCTCATTTACTCTGCAATATAATAAACAGTGTAATTACCGTTAAGTCATTGTGTTAAAAGTAAATTAAAGCCAAGTCCTTTTTATAAACTGAACCAAGTTCAGTTTTTCGGCACGATATCCTATCTTTGACAGATTGCAAAGTCATATTTATGTAAGCTTTTGAATTATTAAAACTTACCGATAAACACAAATACCGATAACTAAAAGACTACGAAATTTATTCACCGCACGCTAGGTTTTTCACATATTTAGTACAAGTTTTTATCAGATATAAAAAAACCCGCTCAATGAGCGGGTTTTTAAAACTTAAAGAGTACTTAATTCAAAGAATTATAGTACGTCTACAGCGTTAAGGTCAGCAAATGCTTTCTCTAGACGAGCAACCATTGAAGCTTGACCAGCACGTAGCCATACGCGTGGATCGTAGTACTTCTTGTTTGGAGCAGCTTCGCCAGTTGGGTTGCCGATTTGACCTTGTAGGAAATCGAAGTTGTCAGCAGAGTACTGACGGATACCGTCCCAAGTTGCCCACTGTGTATCAGTATCGATGTTCATTTTGATAACACCGTAGCCGATAGACTCTTGGATTTCTGCTTCAGAAGAACCAGAACCACCGTGGAATACGAAGTTTAGAGCGTTAGGTGCGATACCGAACTTCTCTGCACAGTATGCTTGAGAGTCACGTAGGATAGTTGGAGTAAGTACAACGTTACCAGCTTGGTAAACACCGTGTACGTTACCGAAAGATGCAGCGATAGTGAAACGTGGGCTAACAGCCATTAGTTTCTCGTAAGCGTATGCTACGTCTTCTGGAGAAGTGTAAAGCTCAGATGCGTCCATATCAGAGTTATCAACGCCGTCTTCTTCACCACCAGTACAACCAAGTTCGATCTCGATTGTCATGTTCATTTTAGCCATGCGCTCTAGGTACTTAGCACATGTTTCGATGTTCTCTTCTAGAGACTCTTCAGAAAGGTCTAGCATGTGAGAAGAGAATAGAGGCTTACCAGTTTGTGCGAAGAACTCTTCACCAGCGTCTAGTAGACCGTCGATCCATGGAAGAAGTTTCTTAGCAGCGTGGTCAGTGTGCAGGATAACTGGAACACCGTAAGCTTCAGCTACAGCGTGTACGTATTTTGCACCAGCTACAGCGCCAAGAACTTGTGCGCCTTGACCTTCAAGTTTAACGCCTTTACCTGCGAAGAATGCAGCGCCGCCGTTAGAGAACTGAACAACTACTGGAGCTTTAACTTTAGCAGCTGCTTCTAGTACTGCGTTTACAGAGTCAGTACCAACAACGTTTACAGCAGGAAGAGCAAATTTGTTTTCTTTTGCTACTTCAAATACTTTCTGTACGTCATCGCCAGAAATCACACCAGGTTTTACAAAATCGAAGATCTTAGACATGGAAATAGTCCTATTTATTCTATCGTTTTAAGATTAAAAAACTTAAGTTTAAAAACTTGCAATCGTTTGCTCACAACTTATGCCATTCTAGCAAAAAAGTGTGATATGCAGCAAACGTTAAAAGGCGAGATTCACATCTCGCCTTTCTAAATCAATTATGCTTTAGCACGCTCTTCAAGCATTGCTACTGCAGGAAGTACTTTACCTTCAACGAATTCAAGGAAAGCGCCACCGCCAGTAGAGATGTAAGAAACGTCAGCTTTGATACCGAACTTATCGATAGCTGCTAGCGTGTCACCACCACCTGCTACAGAGAAACCTGCAGACTCAGCGATTGCTTTAGAGATACCAGCTGTACCCGCTTCGAAGTTCTTGAATTCGAATACGCCTACAGGGCCGTTCCAAAGGATTGTTTTCGCGTTGCCGATGATTTCAGCTAGTGCCGCAGTTGAATCTGGACCAAGGTCGAAGATCATGTCGTCGTCTTGAACTTCAGAAACGTGCTTGATTTCAGCTTCTGCGTTTTCGTCGAATGCTTTAGCACATGCAACGTCAGTTGCTACTGGGATAGCACACTCTTTCATTAGCTTTTGAGCCGTTTCAACTAGGTCAGCTTCGTATAGAGACTTACCTACGTTGTGGCCTTCAGCAGCGATGAATGTGTTCGCGATACCACCACCAACAACAAGCTGGTCAGCAATTTTAGAAAGAGATTCTAGAACGGTTAGTTTAGTAGAAACTTTAGAACCACCAACGATAGCCACTAGTGGGCGAGCTGGGTTGTCCATTGCTTTACCAAGCGCTTCAAGCTCAGCAGCTAGAAGAGGGCCAGCACATGCTACAGGAGCGTAAGTACCAACGCCGTGTGTAGAAGCTTGAGCACGGTGAGCTGTACCGAATGCATCCATTACAAAGATGTCACATAGTGCAGCGTATTGCTTAGAAAGTGCTTCTTCGTTCTTCTTCTCGCCTTTGTTGAAACGAACGTTTTCAAGAACAACAAGTTCACCAGCGTTTAGCTCTAGGCCGTTTACGTAATCTTTAGCTAGTTTAACTTCGCAGTCTAGTGCGTCGTTTAGGTAGTTAACTACAGGAGCTAGAGAGAACTCTTCGTTGTATTCGCCTTCAGTAGGACGACCAAGGTGAGAAGTAACCATTACCTTTGCGCCAGCTTCTAGGCAAAGTTTGATAGTTGGTAGAGATGCAAGGATACGTGCATCTGAAGTTACTTTACCGTCTTTTACTGGTACGTTTAGGTCAGCACGGATAAATACGCGTTTACCTGCAAGTTCCAGGTCAGTCATCTTGATCACAGACATGATTTGTCCTCTCAAATTTAAATAAATATAAAGTTTTGGAAACTCAGCAACCCTGCTAAGCCTATAAATTATTCAACTGGTAATTCTTTCACTACTAATAATATGTGGACTCTTAGTATTTATTTCAAGCTAAAAAATAAATAATCCGCACATTTGCTTCTAGGTCTTACTTCTTGCCTTCAGAAGCTTGCATTGCAAGAACCGTATCCAGCATTCGGTTCGCAAAGCCCCATTCATTATCACACCACACTAGCATTTTAACTAAGTGGCCGTTGCTCACTCGCGTTTGTGAACCATCAACGATTGCGCTATGGGGATCGTGATTAAAGTCGATGGAAACGAGCGGCGCTTCAGTATAGTCAACTATATTGTGTAATGTACACTGGGATGCATTAACAATGGTTTGATTTACGTCATTAACTTTCACATTTGCATTAATTGTGACACTTAAATCCATCGCTGTTACGTTTACCGTCGGCACACGCACAGATATAGCTTCAAATTTGTTGGAAAATTTCGGGAAGATTCTTTCAATACCTTTATGCAACTTGGTATCGACAGGAATGATCGATTGGCTTGCTGCTCGAGTACGACGCAAATCGCTGTGGTACGCATCGATAACTTGTTGATCATTCATTGAAGAGTGAATAGTCGTAATCGTACCGGACTCGATACCAAAGGCGTCATCAAGAACCTTAATGATAGGGACAATACAGTTGGTGGTGCACGAACCATTGGAAACGATTTGGTGGTCCGCTTCGATGGTATCGTGGTTCACACCATAGATAATGGTGTTATCGAGGTCATTGGCACCGGGGTGAGAAAACAGTACCTTTTTCGCCCCTGCAGCAATGTGCGCGAGGCCGTCATCTCGGCAACCATAAACACCGGTACAATCGAGAACGATATCCACCTCAAGGTCACGCCAAGGCAACAGCTCAATATCAGCAAGATGTAAGATACGAATGGTATCAAACTCACCCTTGTCTTCAGCACCAATGCCATGATGGACATAAATGTGCTCTTGATCGTTAGAGATTTTCTTACCGAAGCGGCCGTGACTGGTGTCGTACTGCAATAGGTGAGCCATAGCGTCAGGCTGAGCAAGCTCATTAACAGCTACTACTTTGATTTGTTGGCTTTTGCCACTTTCATAGACAGCGCGTAATACATTACGCCCTATTCGTCCAAATCCGTTTATCGCGACTTTTAGCATATTTCCGTACATCTAACCAAAATTTCGTGCAACAGATGATAACTGAATCCTACCCAAAAGGCATTACTTGAATAACCCCGTTTAGTTAGGACAGGTTAATCTGTTGCTTGTAGAGATAAGCCTAGAAGAAACAAATCCCAGATACAAAAAACCGAGCTCAGCGCTCGGTTTTTCCTTCATTTAACTGTTAGCACAGGCCATCAGTCAATGATTAAGCAAGAAGCTCTTTCGCTGTGTTTACTACGTTTTCAGTAGTGAAACCGAACATCTTGAATAGCTCACCTGCTGGTGCAGATTCGCCGAACGTTGTCATACCGATGATCTTGCCACCGAAGCCAACGTATTTGTACCAGAAGTCAGCGATGCCAGCTTCTACTGCGATACGCGCTGTAACATCAGATGGAAGTACAGACTCACGGTATTCAGCGTCTTGCTTGTCGAATGCGTCAGTTGCAGGCATAGATACTACGCGTACAGCTTTACCTTCAGCGGTTAGTTGTGCAGCAGCTTCAACTGCAAGCTCAACTTCAGAACCAGTTGCAATGATGATTAGCTCTGGCTTGCCTTCACAATCTTTCAGGATGTAACCACCCTTAGCGATGTTAGCAACTTGCTCAGCATTACGATCTTGTTGTGCAAGGTTTTGACGAGAGAAGATTAGAGATGAAGGACCATCTTTACGCTCAATAGCCAGTTTCCAAGCCACTGCAGATTCAACTTGGTCACATGGGCGCCATGTGCTCATGTTTGGAGTCAGACGTAGAGAAGCGATCTGCTCAACCGGTTGGTGAGTAGGGCCATCTTCGCCTAAGCCGATAGAATCGTGCGTGTAAACTTGGATGTTCTGAACTTTCATCAGAGCAGCCATACGCATTGCGTTACGCGCGTATTCCATGAACATTAGGAACGTTGCGCCGTATGGCACGAAACCACCGTGCAGAGCGATACCGTTCATGATAGCCGTCATACCGAATTCACGTACACCGTAATGGATGTAGTTACCAGAAAAGTCAGTTGCTTCAAGAGACTTAGAACCAGACCACATAGTCAGGTTAGAAGGCGCAAGGTCAGCAGAGCCGCCCATGAATTCTGGAAGCATTTGACCAAACGCTTCTAGTGCGTTTTGAGATGCTTTACGTGAAGCGATGTTTGCTGGGTTAGCTTGAAGATCAGCAATGATTGCGTTTGCTTTCTCTTCCCACTCAGCGGGTAGCTCGCCGTTAGTACGACGTTTGAATTCAGCTGCTAGCTCTGGGTAAGCCGCTGCGTATGCGTCAAACTTCGCGTTCCACGCTGCTTCTTTCGCTGCGCCTGCTTCTTTCGCATTCCACTCAGCTGCGATATCTGCTGGGATTTCGAAAGGACCGTGTTCCCAACCCAATGCTGCTTTAGTTGCTGTGATTTCATCAGCGCCTAGTGGAGCACCGTGACAGTCATGCGTACCCGCTTTGTTTGGAGAACCAAAACCGATGATAGTTTTAGTACAGATAAGCGTTGGACGAGGATCCGCTTTAGCCGCTTCAATCGCTGCGTTGATAGCATCAGAGTCGTGACCATCTACTGCTGGGATTACGTGCCAACCGTATGCTTCAAAACGCTTAGGTGTATCGTCAGAGAACCAACCTTCAACTTCACCATCGATAGAGATGCCGTTGTCATCCCAGAAAGCAACCAGCTTACCAAGACCTAGCGTACCTGCTAGAGAACATGCTTCGTGAGAGATACCTTCCATCAGACAGCCATCACCCATGAATGCATAAGTGTAGTGGTCTACGATGTCGTGGCCTTCTTTGTTGAACTGTGCCGCCAGTGCTTTCTCAGCCATTGCCATACCAACAGCGTTAGTGATGCCTTGACCTAGAGGACCAGTCGTTGTTTCGATACCAGGAGCGTAACCGTACTCAGGGTGACCTGGAGTCTTAGAGTGCAGTTGACGGAAGTTTTTCAGGTCTTCAATTGAAAGCTCGTAACCTGCAAGGTGAAGCAGAGAATAAATCAACATTGAACCATGGCCGTTAGACAGGATAAAACGGTCGCGGTCAGCCCATTCTGGGTTTGCTGGGTTGTGGTTCAAGTGGCCACGCCAAAGAACTTCAGCGATGTCAGCCATACCCATAGGTGCGCCTGGGTGGCCTGAATTTGCTTGTTGAACACCGTCCATGCTAAGTGCGCGGATTGCATTGGCTAGATCTTTACGAGAAGGCATGTCTGCTCCTGGATACATAAGCGATTTAAAAAAGAGATAGTGCTAATGTTTTCATTTTAATTAGCGCGGGTATTCTCTCAAACGACTATTGCGACTGCAAACGTTTTACTGGCATTTTAACGGTCATTTTTCGCAATTTTCGAACATTTACATCACTTGGCAGTGGCTTATCTCAATCGATACGCAAACGATTAGTTATGACATATCATAAAAAAGAGCTTGTAATTCGACCGCTGGAATTTAGAATAGCCGTCTAGATGTAGAAACACCTACAAAATATACTGTATTTAATGGCGCGCTTCCTAGCTTGCGACGCCATAAACTATTTACACCAAAAACTAAAAGTGGAGCTCTCATGGCTAAGCACCTATTCACTTCTGAATCTGTTTCAGAAGGCCATCCAGATAAAATTGCAGACCAAATCTCTGATGCTGTTCTTGATGCCATCTTGGAACAAGATCCAAAAGCACGTGTTGCTTGTGAGACTTACGTTAAAACCGGCATGGTTATGGTTGGCGGTGAAGTAACAACGTCTGCATGGGTTGATATCGAAGAAATCACTCGTGAAACAGTACGTGAAATTGGTTACGTTCATTCTGATATGGGCTTTGACGCTGACTCTTGTGCTGTTCTAAACACAATTGGTAAGCAGTCTCCAGACATCAACCAAGGTGTTGATAAAGAAGACCCTAAAGAGCAAGGCGCAGGCGACCAAGGCATCATGTTTGGTTACGCGACTAACGAAACACCAATCCTAATGCCGGCTCCAATTACTTACTCTCACCTTCTTGTTAAGAAGCAAGCTGAAGTACGTAAGAGCGGTAAACTTGACTTCCTTCGCCCTGATGCGAAATCTCAAGTTACGTTCCAATACGACCAAGGTAAAATCGTTGGTATCGACGCTGTTGTTCTTTCGACTCAACACTGCGATTCAGTAACAACACCGGATCTACGTGAAGCAGTAATGGAAGAGATCATCAAACCAGTACTTCCTGCTGAGTGGATCAACAAAGACACTAACTTCTTCATCAACCCAACAGGCCGTTTCGTAATCGGTGGCCCAATGGGTGACTGTGGTCTAACAGGTCGTAAGATCATCGTTGATACCTACGGCGGCGCAGCTCGTCACGGTGGCGGTGCATTCTCTGGTAAAGATCCATCAAAAGTTGACCGTTCTGCAGCTTACGCGGCTCGTTACGTTGCGAAAAACATCGTTGCTGCTGGCATGGCTGACCGTTGTGAGATTCAACTGTCTTACGCTATCGGTGTTGCTGATCCAACATCTATCATGGTTGAAACGTTTGGTACTGAAAAAGTAGCTCACGAAATTATCATTGAAGCAGTTCGTCAAAACTTCGACCTACGTCCATACGGTCTTCAAGAGATGTTGAACCTTCTTCAGCCTATCTACAAGCAGACTGCTGCATACGGCCACTTCGGTCGTGAAGAGTTCCCTTGGGAAGCGACTGACAAAGCAGCAATCCTTGCGGACTTCGCTGGCCTAAAATAATTTAGCCACTGCGATTTGTTTCTTTAAAGCCCTTACTTCTTAGTAAGGGCTTTATTTTTATGTACTTACCTTACTTTCACTCGCCATTCTCTTCTCTAATGCCCTTCTTTACCGTTAACCACTTAGTATAAAAAACCGCTGATAATTTGTGTTTTCTAACACTACTGACAATAGTTAAGGTAACTCCTAAGAGATCAAGCTCACATTTAACTTAAATTAATTCAGCCTGATAACGCTCGTTAAATGCACGCTAGAACAAAAACTGGGATGACAAAGAGCAATTTAGCTCAACACCATAACTCTCACACAAGCCACATCGATGAGCCTTATGGAATTATAACTAGGACGTTATTTAACTAGGGGGATCTATGCCTCGTACCGCGCACCCATCCGAACTGAACGATAAAAAACACAAGGTCAGCGATAAGGATTACGCTCGCACCATTCCTTGTAACCAAATCAGTATTTCCGCACCCTTTCATTGGTTGTCGCTTGCTCTGCATGACTTAGTAAGAATGCCATTAATCAGCGCATTCTACGGTTTGTGCTTTATGGGAGCGGCAATCGCCATTGTTCAGCTTGTCCAATGGCAAGGAACACACTTGGTCGTAATGCCAAGCCTGATCGTGTACATGCTAATAGGGCCGTTTCTTGCTCTGGGCTTGTATGACGCAGCTTGGGAAAGAGAAAAAGGCCACAACGCAAGCCTACTGCACTCGATGAAAGCCATCACTCGCAACTCCACCCACCAATGGGCCTTTGCGATCGTATTGATGGTTGCGATGATATTCTGGATGCGTATCGCTGCATTATTGCACGCGCTCTACCCTTCAGTGCAAGGCGCACCACTGGCTGAGTTCGCTCCCTTCTTAATTACGGGTTCTGTGATTGGTTTTGTTATCGCAAGCCTCATATTTAGCATCTCAGCATTTTCAATTCCGTTAATGATGGAGAGACGCGTTGATGTGATGAGTGCGATTTTCACTAGCTTTAATGCCGTGAAATCGAACATCCCTGCAATGGTGGTTTGGGCGAGTATTATTTGTGCCGGTATTTTGGTGGGTTTTGCCACCTACGGCATCGGAATGATCGTCACCATGCCGCTACTTGGCTATGCTACATGGCACGCTTATCACGAGATCATTAAGAAAAAACATCACGTGTAAAGCATCGCTAGATCAACAAGCAATGTTATGATTAGGCCTTGGTTTAAACGCTGAGGCCTTTTATTTGGAGTTAACAACGTTTGTCTTACACCCCGCAACAACACCGAGCAAATAAGAAATTGGCCGAATGCCTAGCTATCGCAAATCAACATTTCTCTCGTGAATTTCCACACCCAACTATCACCTTCAAGTTAAGAGGCAAAGCGGCGGGAAAGGCCTACCTTCAGCTCAACGAAATTAAGCTCAACCACGTACTATTTTCTGAAAATGAAGATGCCTTCATCAACGAGGTTGTGCCACATGAACTCGCACACCTGATCACGCATCAGGTTTTCGGACGTGTTAGGCCTCACGGAAACGAGTGGAAATACGTGATGGAAAAAGTATTCAACGTGCCAGCCAGAACAACTCACAGCTTTGAAATCGCGTCAGTTCAAGGGAAAACCTTTGAATATCGATGTGAGTGCACCACTTACCCATTATCAATCAGACGACACAACAAAGTACTTCGGAATCAATCGACCTACCGCTGCCAATTGTGCCAGCAAACCTTAGCTTTCACGGGAACTCAACTAAGCTAGTGACAGGTTGATTTACTCGGTAGAACAAATCTAATAGAGAGATCTAACATTTGAGTGCTAGACTGATGTTTATCATACTTTTATCAGTCTTTTTCTATGCAAAAACTCACCTTCAAAGCATTTGGCCTACCTGTATCTTTTTACTTAACAATAGTATTTGGCCTACTGGTAACCCAAAGCGTTCTCGCCGCACCACCGAGCTCATTTTCCAAAGCAAAAAGAGAAGCGGTGAAGATTTACCTCGACCATCCGACTTCATTTTATTGCGGCTGTGACATTACATGGAAGGACAAAAAGAAAGGCATTCCCGACCTTGATGGCTGTGGCTATCAAGTCCGAAAACAACAAAAGCGGGCGAGTCGAATTGAGTGGGAACACGTGGTTCCAGCTTGGCAATTTGGCCACCAGCGTCAGTGTTGGCAAGATGGTGGGCGCAAGAACTGCACTCGCAATGACAAAATATTCAAATCCATGGAAGCCGACCTTCACAACCTAACTCCGGCCATTGGCGAGGTTAACGGTGATCGCTCCAACTACAACTTCAGTCAGTGGAATGGCATGGATGGTGTGAGCTATGGTCAGTGTGAAATGCAGGTCAACTTCAAGCAGCGTAAAGTTATGCCGCCAGACAGAGCAAAAGGCTCTATCGCGCGTACTTACCTTTACATGAGCCAAGAGTATGGTTTCAAACTATCTAAGCAACAAACCAACCTAATGATGGCGTGGAACAAGCAATTTCCTGTCGACAAGTGGGAATGTACTCGTGATGAGCGAATCTATGCCATCCAAGGTAATCACAACCCATTTGTTTACCCTGCTTGTAAATAACGTCGCTCGTACAATCAACATTCCTAACTATCTCAAACAAGAGTTTCAGAATTGCCCCTGAAACTCTTGCTCTACCCTTGTTTTTTCAACTAAAAGCATCCATGTTAGGCAGAGACAAAATACCCAAATGAACATATTTATAGGTTTACCAGCATGAGAATCCCTCGTATTCATCACCCAGAACGCATTCATCAGTTAGGTTCACTCGCTTTAGGCGAAGATGCCGCGGGTCATGTTGGTCGTGTCCTTCGCATGAAAGAAGGCCAAGAAGTCCTTCTATTTGATGGCAGTGGCGCTGAATTCCCTGCGACGATAGCCGAAGTATCAAAGAAAAATGTCACCGTTAATGTTTCTGAACGCATCGAACGCAGCAGCGAATCTCCGTTAGACTTACATTTAGGCCAAGTGATTTCACGTGGCGACAAAATGGAGTTCACGATTCAGAAATCGGTTGAGCTTGGTGTGAACACCATTACCCCTTTAATTTCAGAGCGCTGTGGCGTTAAGCTTGATACAAAACGCTTCGAGAAAAAACTCGCACAGTGGCAAAAGATTGCTATCGCGGCGTGTGAACAGTGTGGCCGCAATACGGTTCCAGTCATTCGCCCTATCATGCAACTTGAAGAGTGGTGTAGCGAACCGAGTGAAGCATTAAAGCTGAACTTACATCCTCGTGCAAAATACTCAATTAATACCCTTCCAGAACCTATCAGTAAGGTACGCCTATTGATCGGCCCTGAAGGTGGCTTGTCGGCTGAAGAAATCGGCATGACAGAACAATACAAATTTGAAGAGACGCTACTCGGCCCACGTGTACTTCGTACCGAAACAGCAGCTCTAACCGCAATTACTGCCTTACAAGTCCGTTTTGGCGATCTAGGCTAGGAGAAAAAAATGATCAAACTTGGCATCGTAATGGATCCAATTTCATCCATTAACATCAAAAAAGACTCTAGCTTTGCCATGATGCTTGAAGCTCAGCGTCGTGGTTACGAAATCCATTACATGGAAATGGATGATCTACATTTAGATCAAGGCGTAGCCATTGCTGACACTAAGGTTGTTGAACTAAAAGAAGATCCAAACGGTTGGTACGAGTTCAAATCAGAACAGACTATCGCGCTATCCGATTTAGATGCGGTACTAATGCGTAAAGATCCTCCGTTTGATACTGAGTACATCTACGCAACTTACATTCTTGAGCGTGCTGAAGAGAACGGCGCACTGATCGTCAACAAACCACAAAGCCTACGTGACTGTAACGAGAAGTTGTTCACGGCATGGTTCCCTGAACTGACACCGACCACCATCGTGACTCGTAAAGCTGAAAAAATTAAAGCGTTCCGAGAAGAACACGGCGACGTGATTCTAAAACCACTTGATGGCATGGGCGGCGCGTCTATCTTCCGTGTGAAAGAAGGCGATCCAAACGTATCAGTTATTATTGAAACCTTGACCAACCACGGTCAGAACTACGCAATGGCACAAACTTTTGTTCCAGACATCAGCAATGGTGATAAGCGTATTCTTGTGGTTGACGGTGAGCCAATGCCTTACTGTCTAGCGCGTATTCCTGCAAAAGGGGAAACTCGAGGTAACCTTGCTGCTGGCGGTACAGGTGAAGCTCGTCCTCTAAGTGAAACAGACTGGGCTATCGCAAGAGCAGTTGCTCCAGCACTGAAAGAGAAAGGCTTAATCTTTGTTGGGCTTGATGTTATCGGCGACAAGCTGACTGAAATTAACGTGACTAGCCCTACTTGTATCCGTGAAATTGAAGCCGCTTTTGATATTTCAGTTACAGGTAAATTAATGGATGCAATTGAGCGTCGCGTTAACGCTAAATAGCCTAAACTAAAGAAAGCCTTAGCTATTCGAAAACACAGAAATATCTAGGCAAAGAACAATGAGCGGCTTTACGCCGCTCTTTTTCCTTTACTGGGAACACACTGGCAGGAGGCTCTATGAATTTAACGAACCACTTTCTGGTTGCTATGCCCGGAATGAAAGACCCATACTTTCAAAATTCGGTGATTTACCTTTGTGAGCACAATGACGAAGGCGCGATGGGTTTGATGATCAACGCCCCTATTGATGTCACTGTCGGTAGCATGCTTAAGCAAGTTGAGGTTGATTCTGATCAGCCAAAACCCAACCAAGCAAGTCTTGATAAGCCTGTATTGAATGGTGGACCGGTCGCAGAAGACCGTGGGTTTATTTTGCACAAACCTAAAGGCAACTATCAATCCAGTATCAGCATGACGGATCAAATCTCAGTGACAACCTCAAAAGATATCTTGATGGTGTTGGGCACAGAAGATGAGCCGATGAATTATTTAGTCGCACTTGGGTATGCAGGATGGGAACCCGGACAACTGGAAACAGAACTGACCGAGAACTCATGGTTAACCGTTGAAGCCGATCCGAAGGTCATCTTCGATACACCGATTTCTGACCGCTGGAAAGTCGCTGTACAGATGTTAGGCATTAATGCAGCTCAGCTTTCAGCAGACGCTGGTCACGCCTAGCTCAAATCAACTAAGTAAAATAAACAGACACTCTCAAACACAGATAAATTTGGAAACCCCATGTCACGAACAATTATGGCATTTGACTACGGTACAAAAAGTATCGGTAGTGCGATAGGACAAGAAATCACGGGCACCGCAAGCCCTCTAAAAGCTTTTAAAGCCAAAGATGGCATCCCAAATTGGGACGATATCGAAAAACAAATTAAGGAGTGGCAGCCGAACCTGATTGTAGTCGGCCTTCCTACCGACCTTCATGGTAAAGACTTAGCAACCATTACACCTAGAGCGAAGAAGTTCGCTAACCGCCTTAAAGGACGATTTGGTGTCGATGTTGAACTACATGATGAAAGACTCTCGACCACAGAAGCAAGAGCCGACCTTTTTGAAATGGGCGGCTATAAAGCGCTAAGCAAAGGCAATGTCGATAACCAGTCTGCAGTCGTCATTTTAGAGAGCTGGTTTGAAGCACAATATTCATAACGAAAATTAAGAGCTCAAAGATTAAACTCCTTTGTGATCCTATAATGATATTACGGCGTAATGTCGAAGCAATTCATTATTAGGTAAGTGGGAGTTCACATGAAAATTTTTCTAGCAATCTTCGTAGCTCTAGCAATATCAGCATGCAGTTCGACAAGCTCCAATAATGCAGGTTATATGAATCATACTTCGACTGACGCAGACGTAATCAGCGAGCCTAAGAACAAGAAGCGTTGATAATACAGACGCAGTCGAACGATGAATATGATGAACGCCTGATTTTAACCTAGAATCAAATCAGGCGTTTTTTATCACCCCATATCTATCTTCACACCAGCCAACGCCCCAGTTCCGTAGTCGTCATCACCACGTCTAGTTTTGAGCATTAAGCGCAAGTCATTAGCAGAATCGGCACTGTGGAACGCATCCTCTTCGCTGATCTTGCCTGCTATCACTAAATCATACAAAGCTTGGTCAAAGGTCTGCATACCTATCTCTTTCGATTTAGCCATGGTTGCTTTCAGTTCGTGTAGTTCACCACGACGAATCAAGTCAGAAACACGAGGGCTATTCAGCAGAATCTCGAATACACCATGACGCCCGCTGCCATTCTTGTCGCGAATGAGTTGCTGAGCGACGACACCACGCAGGTTCATCGATAGGTCAAACAAGAACTGTTCTTTCTGCTCTTTCGGCACCAAATGAAGAATACGCTCTAGCGCTTGGTTAGCGTTATTGGCGTGCAAGGTTGCCATACACAAGTGACCCGTTTCAGCAAAGGTCATCGCGTATTCCATGGTCTCACGGCTACGGATTTCGCCAATCAAGATCATGTCTGGTGCTTGGCGTAGCGAGTTCTTAAGCGCGACTTCGTAACTCTCGGTGTCGAGCCCGACCTCACGCTGCGTCACGATGCACTTTTTATGTTCGTGCACAAATTCAATAGGGTCTTCAACCGTCAAGATATGTCCCGAGCGATTGGTGTTGCGATAGCCTGTCATTGCAGCCATTGAGGTCGATTTACCAGAGCCTGTCGCACCAACCACCAGCACAAGTCCGCGCTTAGCTATTGATAGGTCCTGTAGTACATCAGGAAGCTTTAGTTGCTCAAAGGTTGGGATGTTAGTCTCGATACGTCGAATGACCGCTCCAGGTAGCTCTCGCTGAAAGAATGCACTGACACGAAAACGACCAAAGTCACGCACAATCGCAAAATTAGCCTCACGCGTTTGCTGATATTCATCACGTCGGCCTTGTTCCATCATCGCATCAAGTAATTGAGCAACTTGAGCCGCATTCAGCTTCTCTCCTTGGGGGCGTAATTCACCATCCACACGAAAAAGGATTGGCGCATCAACCGTGATATAAAGATCCGATGCCTTTTGAGAAAGCATTCCCTCAAGGATTTGATTCAATTCCATTGTGTCCACCTTGATTAAAACATTGAGGTTTCAATTTCGATCTTTTTCTCGACCTCTTCCGAATCAACCAAGCCCTGCGCCATCAGCTGCTTCGCATTTTGTTCCATGGTCTGCATGCCGTGCGCTGCGCCCGTTTGAATGATCGAGTACATCTGAGCGACCT
This sequence comes from Vibrio sp. 10N.261.52.C2, assembly GCF_041471425.1. NCBI lineage: Bacteria > Pseudomonadati > Pseudomonadota > Gammaproteobacteria > Vibrionales > Vibrionaceae > Vibrio > Vibrio sp. 10N.261.52.C2. The sequence continues at coordinate 67,215 of NZ_JBFROH010000017.1, forward strand.
TATCTTCACGAATCAAGTTTCTGATCGCCGGTGTTGCCATCATGATTTCATGACACGCCACACGACCACCACCAACACGCTTTAGCAGCTTCTGGGCTATCACCGAGCGCAGTGATTCAGACAACATCGAACGAACCATATCTTTATCGCTACCTGGGAACACATCGATAATACGGTCGATCGTTTTAGCCGCACAACTGGTGTGCAGAGTACCAAAGACCAAGTGACCCGTTTCTGCTGCGGTTAACGCTAAGCTAATCGTCTCTTGGTCACGAAGTTCACCAACCAGAATCACGTCTGGGTCTTCACGTAAGGCACTGCGCAGTGCCGCTTTAAAACTGTGGGTATCACGGTGAACTTCACGCTGGTTGACTAGGCATTTATTATTGGTGTGAACGAATTCAATCGGGTCTTCAATCGTCAGAATATGCTTATTGTGGTTGCGATTTACGTAATCAACCATCGCCGCAAGAGTCGTTGATTTACCAGAGCCAGTTGGACCAGTGACGAGCACTAACCCTTTTTCGTAGTTAGCAATCCTTTCGAAGATCTCAGGTGCACCTAACTGATCTAAAGTCGGGATTTCGACAGGGATAGTTCGAAAGACAGCTGAGCAGCCACGGGCTTGGTTAAACGCATTAACACGAAAGCGACCAACATTGGGTAATTCAAAAGAGAAGTCGACTTCCAGTTTTTCTTCAAACTCGCCGCGTTGTGAATCGCTCATGATCTCAAAAACCAAACGATGCACATCAGCATGACTCAAAGCTGGGATTCCAAGCTTCCTTACTTCACCATCTATACGTACCATTGGAGATACACCCGCAGAAAGATGTAGATCTGACGCGTTATGCTTTACACTAAAATCTAGTAACTCAGTGATATCCATTTATTTTCCCTTAAGTAAAGTCAGCTATGAGTAGTATTCAACAAAATATCGAACAAATCACCTCACAGATTCGTAGTGCTGAGCAAAAGTGCGGACGAGCTCCAGAGTCCGTGCAACTTTTAGCCGTCAGCAAAACTAAACCTATTGATGCGATTCTAGAAGCCGCACTCGGAGGCCAAGTTGCCTTTGGTGAAAACTATGTTCAAGAAGGTGTAGATAAAGTAAAACACTTTTCAGAACAACATTCTAACCTAAATTTAGAGTGGCATTTTATTGGTCCAATTCAATCCAATAAAACCCGCCCAATCGCGGAAAGCTTTCAATGGGTGCATTCCGTCGATCGCGATAAGATCGCACAAAGGCTTAATGATCAACGACCAAGCGAACTTCCACCTTTGCAAGTGTTGATTCAGGTAAACACCAGTGGTGAAGAGTCCAAATCTGGAACCTCAGAAGAGACAGTTTTTGCACTCGCGGAGTTGATTTCATCGCTCCCCAACCTCACCTTAAGAGGATTGATGTCGATTCCTGCAAACGTATCTGACTATCAATCTCAGCTTAATGCATTTTCTCAACTGGCAGAGCTTAAAGACAAGCTAGCCGCGAAGTATTCAGACATTGATACCCTTTCGATGGGGATGAGTGGTGATATGGATGCAGCAGTTGAGGCTGGTAGCACAATGGTTCGTATTGGAACAGCTATTTTCGGCGCTCGTGATTACGCGAAATAGCCGTAGTAGGTAACGACAAGTACAAGTATTGATACCGCTTCGCCTTATCCGCGCAGCGACACGCTCAGGATTTTATATATGGTACATAAGAACATCGCCTTTATTGGGGCGGGAAACATGGTTCGCTCAATTGTAGCTGGCTTAGTTGCTAGTGGTTACCCAGCGCAAAAGATTACTGCGACAGCACCTTCAGAAACCAGAAGGCTGCCGTTAGAACAAGAATACGGCATCAATACCACCAGCGATAATATTGCAGCAGCTGAAAAAGCAGACGTTGTTGTGTTATCCGTGAAGCCACAAATGATGGCTGATGTATGTAAACCCTTACAAGATATCGACTTCAGCAACAAACTGGTTATCTCAATTGCCGCGGGTATTAATGCGAATCGACTTAATGAGATGTTAAACTGCCAACTGAACCTTGTTCGTGTGATGCCAAACACGCCATCACTGCTTGGTAAAGGGATGAGTGGTCTTTATGCCGATGCAACTGTCAGCCAAGATGATAAAGACTTTGCTTCTCAGCTGATGCAAGCTGTTGGTGAAGTAAGTTGGGTTGAACAAGAGTCTGGAATCAACAACATCATTGCGGCGGCGGGTAGCGCTCCGGCTTACTTCTTCCTGTTTATGGAAGCGATGCAAGCTGAAGCAATCAAGCAAGGTTTTGACCAAGAAACCGCTCGTAAGCTAGTGCAGCAGTCTGCATTAGGCGCGGCAGAGATGGTGGTAGCGAATCCAAATACTGAATTATCGACACTGCGTGAACAAGTGACTTCAAAAGGCGGAACAACTGCAGAAGCATTGCGCACGTTCAATGAACATCAACTATCAGACATCGTAGCCAAAGCCATGCAAGCGGCGGTCGCTCGAGCTGAAGAGATGGAAAAACTGTTTTAAGCATTTTGTCGCTCGGGTTATATCTAAGCGACAAGTAAATCCGAAAAAGGAAACAATATGAACTCGATGAGCTTTCTGATCTCGACCGTTTTTGATCTTTACATCATGGTTGTGATCTTGCGTATCTGGCTACAAGCATCACGTGCAGATTTCTACAACCCATTCTCACAATTCATCGTAAAAGCGACACAACCGGTTGTTGCCCCACTACGCCGAGTTATTCCATCAATCGGCAGCCTTGATCTAGCGACCGTTGTTTTCGCTTATGTGCTGTGTGTACTTAAGTTCGTTGCTCTAAACCTGATTATCTCTGGCGGCGCTGCCGTTTTCGATATTAGCTTCCTTATCTTTGGTGCACTATCTTTGCTAAAAGCGGCTGGTGGTTTGATCTTCTGGGTTCTACTTATCCGTGCAATCCTAAGCTGGGTAAGCCAAGGTCGTAGTCCAATCGAGTACGTATTCCATCAACTGACTGAACCAATGCTAATGCCTATCCGCCGTATCCTACCGGATATGGGTGGCTTCGACTTAAGCGTTCTGGTTCTGTTCATTGTTCTACAGTTTGCGAACTTCCTAATGGGTGACATGATTGGTCCTATTTGGTATCAGCTATAATTCAAGTACGAACATCAGGTACTTTGACGATGCCAAAAGCGGTTTGGGCCGAGGAAAACGATATTCTTCTTAGGCTCTATATCCAACCCAAAGCAAGCCGAGACAAGATTGTTGGCTTGCATGGTGAGGAACTCAAAATTGCCATAACTGCTCCACCAGTAGATGGCAAAGCCAACGCCCACTTAGCGAAATACCTTGCGAAACAGTTTAAGGTCGCAAAAGGGCAAATTAAGATAGAAAAGGGAGATCTCGGTAGGCACAAGCAAGTTCGAATATGCTCGCCAAGCCAAATCCCAACTGAAGTCAAAGCCATCCTATGATGGCTTTTTGCTATTTATTGGAGTCATTATGCGTTTATGGATAACAGCACTACTCACCGCTCTTGTTGCCTTACCAAGCTCAGCAGGGCAATTTAAGAACATTAAGGATGTCGAGGTTCATTACTCGGCTTTTAATTCCACGTTCTTAACTTCGCAAGTCGCTAAGCAATACAAACTTAAGCGAAATGGATACTCAGCAATCCTCAACATCAGCGTGTTAGACAAGGCTTCTCTAGGCAAGCCTGCGACAACGGCTAAAATTACGGGAACAGCGAAGAACCTCGTTGGAAACACCCGTACTTTGAAGTTTCGAGAAATCAAAGAAGGCGATGCGATTTATTACCTTGCTGAGTTCCCCGTAACTCACGAAGAAAACATCACCTTCGACATCGATGTGAACGCAGGCCTAAAAGGCACTGGTCCACTGCGTTTCACACAGAAATTCTATATAGAAGAGTAAGCTCAAACCTTACTTTTCATTTATTAACTTATTTAGAGCTACATTCCCATGAGTAAGATTGTTTTAGCAACAGGCAACCAAGGTAAAGTTCGCGAGATGGCAGATATTCTGTCTGAGTTTGGTTTTGACGTTGTCGCGCAAAGTGAATTTAACGTTTCAGAAGTCGCTGAAACAGGAACGACTTTCATTGAAAATGCCATCATCAAAGCTCGCCACGCAGCGAAAGAAACAGGGCTGCCAGCCATTGCTGACGACTCAGGTTTAGAGGTTGATTACTTAAATGGTGCGCCAGGTATCTATTCAGCGCGTTACTCAGGTGAAGGGGCAACCGATAAGCAGAACATCAAAAAACTATTAGATGCGATGCAAGGTGTCGAAACTGAAAAGCGTACTGCGCGTTTCCACTGTGTGTTGGTGCTAATGCGTCACGAGAATGATCCAACACCTCTAGTGTGTCACGGTAAATGGGAAGGTCGTATTCTTACTGAAGAACACGGTGAGAATGGCTTTGGCTACGATCCTGTGTTCTTTGTACCAGAAGATAACTGCGCCTCAGCAGAGCTTGAATCTTCGCGTAAGAAGCAACTATCACACCGTGGTAAAGCGCTTGCGTCACTATTCAAGACTCTCAAGGAGCAAGCTCTGTAATGCACAATGCAGCGCTAATACCACCCGCACTTAGCCTCTATGTACACATCCCATGGTGTGTACAAAAGTGTCCGTATTGTGATTTTAACTCTCACGCTCTGAAAGCCGAGATCCCTGAAAAAGAGTACATCGATGCACTGCTTGAGGATCTCGATACTGATATCGAAAAATATCAGCTCAATGGTATGCCTCGCCCACTGCATTCGATCTTTATTGGTGGCGGTACCCCAAGCCTGTTTTCTCCTGAAGGAATTGGCCGATTGTTACAAGGCATTGAACAGCGCATCCCGTTCAAACCTGAAATAGAAATCACCATGGAAGCCAACCCGGGAACTATCGAAGCTGAGCGTTTTGCAGGTTACCAAAAGGCAGGCATTACTCGAATCTCGGTGGGTGTGCAAAGTTTTGAGCAAGAGAAACTGGAAAGACTTGGGCGTATTCATGGTCAAGATGAAGCGGTAAATGCCGCTCATTTAGCGCATAAGATTGGATTGAATAGTTTCAACTTAGACTTAATGCACGGCTTACCCGATCAGAGTATTGAACAAGCGTTGGCTGATTTGGATAAAGCGATAGAACTCGACCCTCCGCACTTATCTTGGTATCAGCTAACAATAGAACCTAACACCATGTTCTATTACAAAACACCAACGCTGCCTGATGATGATGACCTTTGGGATATCTTCGACCTAGGCCATAAGAAGCTCGCAGACGCAGGGTATGTGCAGTACGAAATTTCAGGCTACAGCAAGCCGGGATATCAGTGCCAACATAACCTCAACTACTGGCGCTTTGGTGACTATCTAGGTATTGGCTGTGGCTCTCATGGCAAGCTGAGCTTTACAGATGGACGCATTGTTCGTACCACTAAGGTTAAGCACCCTAGAGGCTATTTGGCTGCGTACCAAAACATGGTAAAACCTTATCTATCAGATGAATTTGAAGTGCCGAATGAAGACCGCCCTTTTGAATTTTTCATGAACCGCTTTAGGTTAATGGAAGCATGTCCAAAGCAGGATTTCATTGATACGACAGGGCTTGGTTTTGACTCGATTCAAAAAACGATTGAATGGGCAAAAGAGCTAGGCTACTTGAAGGAAACCGACACTCACTGGCAGATCACTGAAAAAGGAAAGCTGTTTCTCAATGATCTGTTAGAAGCCTTTATGGCAGAAGAAGACGAGTAGTTCGAGATTCGAGATTCGAGATTCGAGAAGCATTGCGTAAGGGTTGGCTTTAGGGTCAACCCTTTTTGTTTTATAGCCCTCTCTCGGAGCGAAGCGTTCTATAGGACAACGTCCGTGCTCGAATCTTTCTCTTAGAAAATAGAACGACCAATTCGCTCTGAAAGCAACTCTAGAGCCTTAGTACCTGCGAGCGAGTTGCCAGAAGGATCAAGCTCTGGAGACCACACCGCAATCGTCATTTCGCCAGGAACGATAGCAATAATACCGCCACCAACGCCCGATTTTCCTGGCATACCAACACGGTAGGCAAACTCACCAGCCCCATCGTACAAGCCACACGTCGCAAGCAAAGCATTCAACTGCTTGGTTTGAACTGGCGTGATGATCTCTTTCTTGGTTTGAACCGACACGCCTTTGTTTGCTAAATAGCTAAAGGTTTTTGCCAAATCCACACACGTCATTTTAAGCGCACAAGCGTGGAAGTAGTTATTCAGAACTGGGATAACATCATTCTCAAAATTACCAAATGAACGCATCAAATAAGCAATGGCCGCATTACGATCGCTGTGCATCATTTCTGAAGCCGCTACCACCTTGTCATACACAATATGAGTATCACCCGATAACTGACGCACAAACTCTAACAAGCGGTGCCTAGGCGCAGACAAGCGGCTTTGTAGTAGGTCTGCAACGACAATTGCCCCCGCATTGATGAACGGGTTGCGGGGAATACCATACTCCATCTCAAGCTGAATCATCGAGTTAAAGGCTTGACCAGAAGGCTCTTTGCCTACTCTTTGCCAAATCTCTTCAGGCTTATATAGCACCATAGCTAGCGTCAGGCTCAAGGCTTTAGAAATAGATTGCACAGAAAATGCTTCTTCAGCATCGCCTGCTTTAATCACCTCACCTTCATTGGTGTATACCGCGATCGCCAGTTTCTGGTTCGATACGCGAGCCAGTGCAGGGATATAATCAGCGACCTTTCCCTGTCCAATTAAAGGACGAACTTCGTCTAAGATCTCGGCCAAAATAGCTTGAGTTGGTTTCATGTGCGCTTACTTCTATATTGTTATTTTTGTAGGGGTGTAACATATACCAATCGTAGTAAATAACTGCTCACTCTAGCTTGTTAAAATGCTCGATAACTGCGTTAGAATTTTTGATTGTAGAGTAACTACTTATCGAAAAATGCTGCCTTGTTCTCAAGCCTTTTTCCTACGCTATTTCTGATCACTTACTTACTGTGATTGGTATTACTTTCTGTCGTTAAGCCTTTACTGAAATAAAAGCCTAAGGACAAAAAAGCCAACATTACAATAATGTTGGCTTTAATCAATCCCATAAAGTGTAGGGGTTAAACCCTAAGTCGGATTACCCTTCACTTAATTTGATTCGAAGTTACTTAGTACGCTTGAACTTAATGTCCCAAACACCATGACCTAAACGGTGGCCACGAGCTTCAAACTTAGTTAGCGGGCGCTCATCCGGACGAGGGATGTAATCACCATCTTCAGCGATGTTTTCGAAGCCTGGAGCTACGTTCATCACTTCAATCATATGTTCTGCGTAGTTTTCCCAGTCTGTTGCCATGTGGAAAACACCAGTATCAAGTTGAAGCTTGCCGCGAACCATCTCTGCAAACTCAGCCTTAACGATACGACGTTTATGGTGACGAGCTTTGTGCCATGGGTCAGGGAAGAACAGTTGCAGAGTATGCAGGCTGCTATCTGGGATCATGTGTTCAAATACTTCTACAGCATCGTGACACATTACACGCAGGTTAGTTACGCCAGCATCGCGAGCTGTACCTAAACACGCACCAACACCCGGGCTATGAACTTCAATACCTAAGAAGTTTTTCTCAGGTGCGTTCTTTGCCATTTCAACCAGTGATGCACCCATACCGAAGCCAATCTCTAGTACAACCGGGTTATCGTTGCCAAATACTTCTTTCCAGTTAAGAAGCTCTGGGTTGTAGTCGATACCCATTGTTGGCCAACATTCATTCATCGCGTTCTCTTGGCCTTTTGTTAAGCGGCCTTCGCGGCGAACAAAGCTACGGATCTTACGAACCAGTTTGCCGTCTTCAGTATATTCGTTAGTGGTCACTTCACTCATTGATTTTTGCCTGCACATTGATTAATCAAAGCGGGGATTATCCAAAGAATTGCCTCCGGTGCAAGTCTTTCCGTGGATAAATTCCCACACAATTTGTCTGTTTTACATCCAACGTTAAGTGTGGTGCAATTTCGCTTCTAATAATAGCAAAGCATAGAGCATGTCGTGACTCCTTTCGCAACCGCCATATTAAAGTGGTATGACGCCTACGGGCGTAAAGAATTGCCTTGGCAACAAAACAAAACCGCCTACACCGTTTGGCTATCTGAAATCATGCTTCAGCAGACTCAGGTTGCTACGGTGATTCCATACTACCAACGCTTCTTAGAACGCTTTCCAACGGTTATCGACCTAGCGAACGCCGAACAAGATGAGGTACTCCACTTATGGACAGGGCTTGGTTATTACGCACGAGCTCGCAATCTACATAAAGCAGCCAAGATCGTTGCTGAGCAATATGGTGGTGAATTTCCGCTGTCTATCGAAGAGATGAACGCGCTACCGGGGATTGGTCGCTCAACAGCAGCAGCCGTCTTATCATCGGTTCATAAACTTCCTCATGCGATTCTTGATGGCAATGTAAAACGAACGCTTGCGAGAAGTTTTGCCGTTGAAGGTTGGCCGGGGCAAAAGAAAGTCGAAAACCAGCTTTGGGAACACGCCGAAGCACATACTCCGAACAAAGATGTCGATAAGTACAACCAAGCAATGATGGACATGGGTGCCATGGTTTGTACCTGTAGCAAGCCTAAGTGCACCTTGTGCCCGATTGAAAGCATGTGTGAGGCCAAGAAGCTCGATAGACAGCTCGACTTCCCTGGCAAAAAGCCTAAGAAAGAAAAGCCAGTAAAAGACACATGGTTTGTGATTCTGTATCACGACAACCAAGTGTGGCTCGAACAGCGCCCTCAATCTGGTATCTGGGGCGGATTGTTTTGTTTCCCTCAAAATGAAAACGCAGAGATCGAACATCAACTAGATCTTCGTTCGATCAAAGACACTCAAACCAATTCGATCAAGACCATGATTGCGTTTAGACACACTTTCAGCCACTACCACTTAGATATCACGCCAGTATTAGTGAAATTAGATAAACAACCAGATTTGATAATGGAAGGGGCTAAAGGTCTCTGGTATAACTTATCAAAACCGGAAGAAATTGGCCTAGCCGCTCCTGTAAAGCAGCTTATTGAGAGCCTACCCTTTGAACTGAACGACGACGTTTGAATCAACGAACGCGATAAGAGGAACCACTATGAGCCGCACTGTATTTTGTGCTCGCCTTCAAAAAGATGCTGAAGGCCTAGATTTTCAACTTTACCCAGGTGACTTAGGTAAGCGTATCTTTGACAACGTGTCTAAAGAAGCTTGGGGACAATGGCAAAGCAAGCAAACTATGCTTATCAATGAAAAGAAGCTAAACATGATGGATCCTGAGCATCGTAAACTTCTTGAAACTGAGATGGTTAACTTCCTTTTTGAAGGTAAAGATGTCGTAATTGATGGCTATACTCCACCAAGCGAATAAGACATTTATTTAAGCAATTTTTAATGACATCATGGTTAACGCTGCGATGTCATTTTTGTATGAGGAACTATGAAAAAGCTAAGTTACTTCCTAACAGCCATGTTATTAACTGGCTGCAGCCGTGAATTTGTCGAAAGCATTTATGATGTCAATTACGAGCCAACCAACCGGTTTGTGAAGAATTTAGCTGAGCTACCCGGACAATTTGAAAAAGATACCGGGGCGCTAGATTCATTAATAGATAGCTTTTCAGGCAACATTCAAAAACGTTGGGGTAGCAGTGAAATCAAGATGGCAGGTAAGAGTAACTATGTGAAATACATAGATAATTACTTAAGTCGTTCAGAAGTGAATTTTAGCCAAGGCCTCATAACGGTGGAAACGGTTTCCTCTACCGAACCGAAAAAACACCTCAAAAATGCGATCATGACGACCCTTTTGACGCCAGATGATCCGGCGCATGTCGATCTATTCTCTTCTAAAAGCATCAAGCTAGAAGGCAAACCTTTCCTCTATAATCAGGTCGTAGACCAAGAAAAAAAGCCCATTCAATGGACTTGGCGAGCGAACCAGTTTGCGGATTACCTGATCGCGAATAACCTAAAAACCAAAGAAGTCGACTTTAAAAAAGCCTACTACGTTGAAATCCCAATGGTGGCCGACCACGCTAGCCAGCGTAGTTATCAATATGCCGACATCGTTCGACGAGCGTCTCAGCGTTATGACATCCCTGAAGATTTAATCTACGCTATCATCAAGACAGAGAGTAGCTTCAACCCGTACGCCGTAAGCTGGGCTAATGCTTATGGTCTTATGCAGGTGGTACCTAAAACCGCTGGTCGAGATGTATTTGAACACGTCAAAAAGAAACCTGGTGAACCAAGCCCTGAGTACTTATTCAATCCAGAAAACAACATTGATGCTGGCACCGCATACTTTTACATCCTTAAAAATCGTTATTTGAAAGACGTAAAAAACCCATTAACGCTTGAATACAGTATGATTTCAGCCTATAACGGCGGTACTGGTGGCGTACTCAATACCTTCAGTAAGGACAGAAAGCGAGCAATGCAAGACTTAAACTCGCTGCAACCGAGCCAAGCCTACTGGGCGCTTACCAAGAAGCATCCAAATAAAGAGTCGCGCCGATACCTCGAAAAAGTAACGCAATTCAAAAAAGAATTTAACCAAGGTAAAACATAACCCTCACTTTTGAATAAAAAAACAACGAACGAACGGTTTTTTTAGTTATTTTCAAAAAAGGAGTTGACGGTTATGCAGAAAATCCGTTTAATAGCGCTCCGTTGCCCGGATAGCTCAGTCGGTAGAGCAGAGGATTGAAAATCCTCGTGTCGGTGGTTCGATTCCGCCTCCGGGCACCACAATTTGATTTGTTGGTGTCAACACTCTTTAACAGGGAGTAACAACACGGACAAAAGCATAAAGAATTTAGTGTGCCGAC
>NZ_JBFROH010000017.1:78882-83774 GCF_041471425.1 Vibrio sp. 10N.261.52.C2
GCCTCGAGGCACCATTATTTTGTACTTAACAAATAATGGTCTTTATAGACCTGATGTTGAGACAAGTAATTCCCCTTTAGTTCAGTTGGTAGAACGGCGGACTGTTAATCCGTATGTCGCAAGTTCAAGTCTTGCAAGGGGAGCCATTTTTAAAGGACTTCATTTTATATGAGGTTTTAATTGAAGAGTTTAACTCTTTAAGCAAAGAATTTAGTGTGCCGACTTAGCTCAGTAGGTAGAGCAACTGACTTGTAATCAGTAGGTCACCAGTTCGACTCCGGTAGTCGGCACCATTCTTTTGCCTCGATAGCTCAGTCGGTAGAGCAGCGGATTGAAAATCCGCGTGTCGGTGGTTCGATTCCGCCTCGAGGCACCATTATTTGGTGCTTAACAAATAATGGTCTTTATAGACCTGATGTTGACACAAATAATTCCCCTTTAGTTCAGTTGGTAGAACGGCGGACTGTTAATCCGTATGTCGCAAGTTCAAGTCTTGCAAGGGGAGCCACATTCAAGAAAGCCAAGTCGAAAGACTTGGCTTTTTTTCGTTTGAACAAAAACAAACTCTATTCAATATACACATCAGCTCCTCACTAACTCTTAATCAGTCTCGATAAATTGAGTTATCTCCTTTTAGTACTCTTACTACAGCAGTTGATTCTAAGTTCTATAAAGCATATCCACTACAACAGAACCAACGCCTTATAAAGTTCATGACCCGCTAATATTCACATTAAAACAAATAGAACCAAGTCCTGTTACTTTTTTTTCTTCGAAAATTTAATCCCTATCATACTTTGATGTCTTTCTAATATCTGCCTTACACCACTTAGATTAAGATTCGATGAATTATACCTAATACTAATTATTGAATCGCTGCGCGGGGAAATATGAAACTAAAAACGCAAGCTTACTTATTATCGGGCATCATCTTGATCGCCCTGCTAGCACTGACGGCTACAGGCTTATGGACCTTAAGAGTTGCTAGCAACATGGACAACAAAGCTCGCGTAACAGAGCTGTTTAAGAGCGCATACAGCATTCTTACTGAAGTCGAAAAAATGGCGATTGATGGCACACTAGAAGAAGAGCAAGCCAAGCAACTAGCTACTCGCCTTCTACGCAACAACATCTATAAAGATAATGAATATGTTTACGTAGCCGATGAGAACATGACGTTTATCGCGACACCATTAGATCCTCAACTGCACGGAACCAGTTTTAACGACTTTAAAGATGGCGACGGCAATAGTGTTGGGCAGCTAATCCAAAGAGTACTTGGTAATCGTACTGGCGAGATCATTGAGTACACCTGGACACAAAAACTGCCAGATGGAACGATTGAAGAAAAACTGTCTATTGCAGAGAAAACGCCACATTGGGGTTGGGTTGTCGGCACTGGTATCGGGTTCAATGAAGTTAACGCTCGTTTTTGGTCTACTGCTCAATGGCAGCTATTCCTTTGTGTCGTGATTGCTGGTCTTATTCTGGCGAGCCTAATTGTATCCATTAAACGCATGCTAGCGCTTCTTGGCGGCGAACCTAAAGACGTACGAGAAGCAGTACAAGCCGTAGCACAAGGTCGAATTCAAACCTCTTTCGAAACTCAGGCAATTGACGGCAGTATCTATCACGCCGTACAACAAATGAGTAAGTCATTGGCTGAGCTAGTATCAAACCTTGACGCTTCAATGCTGGCATTAAGAGGCGAACTGCAGCGCGTAGAAGATCGCGCTGGGTCAATTGGTCAACTGACAGACACCCAACAGCAATCAACAGAGATGATCGCGACAGCAATGACCGAGATGGCCTCTTCAGCCAATAACGTAGCTGCTTCAGCTAGCGATACCGCGCGCAACACCGACGAGGCCGACAAACAGAGCCAGCATACCCAACAACTCATTCACAACACAGTAGATAACATTCAAGGCTTAGCAGGCCAACTAGGCACAGCAAGCGAAGCTGTCGCTAACCTAGATAACGATGTAAACAACATTGCAAAAGTATTGGATGTGATTGGTGATATAGCGGAGCAAACTAACCTATTGGCACTAAATGCAGCCATTGAAGCAGCTCGAGCTGGCGAACAAGGTCGTGGATTTGCTGTTGTAGCAGATGAGGTTCGTAACCTTGCAGGCAGAACACAATCGAGCACAAAAGAAATCCAATTAATGATTAATAACCTTCAAGAGGGATCTCGCAACGCAATTCAAACCATGGAAGTGTGTGCCGCGACCAGTGAAAGCACCGTAACAGAGTCTCAAAACGCCTCTGAAGCACTACAACAGATTGTTGTCGCATTAGAGTCCATTTCATCAATGAGTCATAAAATCGCAACAGCGGCCGCTGAGCAGACTCAGGTGAGCGATGATATATCGAAGCGTATCAATATGATCGAAGAGAGCGGTAACCAACTGAGCAATGTCGTAACAGAAAGTCATAACAGCACCCAAACTCTTGCCTCTCTTTCCAACGAATTAGAAGCTTGGGTTAATAGGTTTGAAGTAAAACACTAAACTCCCTAGAAAATTTTCAAATAAAAAAGCACGTTTTCATACGTGCTTTTTTTATTTCGGCGCCCATTCAGTGTAGTTAACCGTAGTTTTACTATCTTTTAGGGCATGCTAGACCTAGGTTTTTCACCCCAAATGAGCAAAAACAACCCACTAAGTATAGAAAAACATCAAACGATACTTTTTTTGCAATTTAATGTTGACCCAGAACGCGAAAACACGTTTAATACACCTCGTCGCCCGGATAGCTCAGTCGGTAGAGCAGAGGATTGAAAATCCTCGTGTCGGTGGTTCGATTCCGCCTCCGGGCACCACAATTTATTTGTTGGTGTCTTAGACAACAACAGTAAAGCACAAAGAAATATTATGTGCCGACTTAGCTCAGTAGGTAGAGCAACTGACTTGTAATCAGTAGGTCACCAGTTCGACTCCGGTAGTCGGCACCATTTCTTTAAAGCTTTAAGAATAATTCCCCTTTAGTTCAGTTGGTAGAACGGCGGACTGTTAATCCGTATGTCGCAAGTTCAAGTCTTGCAAGGGGAGCCAAGTTAATCATCAAGCATAAGCTTTTTGATTCATGATGCCGACTTAGCTCAGTAGGTAGAGCAACTGACTTGTAATCAGTAGGTCACCAGTTCGATTCCGGTAGTCGGCACCATTCTCTTGATTAGAGACTAAACAATCAATTCCCCTTTAGTTCAGTTGGTAGAACGGCGGACTGTTAATCCGTATGTCGCAAGTTCAAGTCTTGCAAGGGGAGCCAATTAAAAGAAGCCGCATCATTGATGCGGCTTTTTTGCATCTAAAGATCCTAACTTATTAATACAACTACCCTCACCTTTCAAATACCGTATTCAATTCAGAAACCAACCGTTTTTATATCCTTCCAAAGCTACAAATCTTCGCTACTTAATGCTCTTCAAAATCTCCCAACAACAAACGACACATTCACGTAAGAGTCAGTCACAGTACGTTGCTACTCATTTTATTGACTAGGAGATCGGTTGAAAAAATCAATACTAAGTTTGGAGGTAAGAAAGCTAAATAACGAATCAAGTAAGCGCTGAAAAGCTCTGTAAGACACTTCAATCCAAATTGATACACAGATTACTCTTTATCAAAACTATCCACTACAATAGCGCCCATAGAGGCTGGCATTGAAATAACAATCACTCTTTTGATCGATACGACGGGATCACTCAATAGAGGTAATTTGTCCAGGCAAGTCAGTACCAAAGCAACGACCAATGCCGTCATAACATAAGCAATCACTATTCTGAAAATAAACACCGGCAACCGAGCAACAACATCTTTTTGAAAGACACTCTCATACGTATAGAAGCCTAAGAACACCGCAGACAGTAAAAATAGCAGCAATAGATTAGCGGTAGGTAAAGTCTCCCCTAACTTCCAAGCCTCTTCAGAAAAAGAAATCGGCACGGCCAAGGCAAAAGATCCCACAAAGATCTGGCTCGCATCTTCAAAGTTAAAACTCAATTTCATAATTCGACCCATTAGGTTTAAGGCTTTATCTAATTCTGAAAAGAATCACAAAACTATCCGCCAATGATTTGGGGGATTTTTATTTCTACTAAGCAAACAGTAGTGACCTTCTAGCTTCATCTTAGTCGCAATAACCAAAACATAGCTTGAACTAACCAGCAAGAAATCAATATGCTCAGAGCAAAACGGTCAACACGACTGATTAATATCGAGTCAACAAACACATCAAAATCGAAGACAGAGTGGTAACCCCTAATATACCAGCACCTAGAACCAAAGAATCTAAATCCGCAGGGTGGTAAACGTCACTTCACGAATACGAGGGATGCTCTATTTCTTAGCTTATATACCCCTCAGGCACCACTTGGGAACACACTTAGCGACTCTCACCTTTAAGCTGAATCTAGCCTACTTTCACCCTTTGAAGTACTTAGAACGAGTCGCTCAATACCATCGAGAGTGGTTTTAAGCTCAATGCATAACAAGAGACATTAAGTCGACTCATTATGAGCTCTAGCGTTCTTAAGAGAAGCCTCCATGATAGAGCCCTAATTACACGTATCCTATAGATTCACAGATAGAGCAGAAGTCAGATTTCGTAGCCGAAAGGCTGTTAACTAATACTGAGAGCCGCTCACTTAATAAAGGAAACATCTACAGCGCGTATGGCTCGAGTATCTGAATGCTAAACTTAAAGCTATATACGTTTGAAATCATGCTCGAGTCACCTCACAGCTGGAATCAGAAATGATGTAGTCCTAATCATGAGTTGGTTTTGGGAAAAACCTGAGCTAAGAGCTGTGGGCTGCGGGAAAATCTTTTGTGTAAGTTATTCGACTGACGTGCGAAACACTATGATTTATACCAATTAAAGTA